>NZ_JBKHUP010000024.1:0-77257 GCF_046565525.1 Coleofasciculus sp.
ACAAAGCGATCGCGCTTGAGCCAGTCATCGAGTGAGTCAAACCATCCTCTTTGGCTGGGAGCGCGTCCGACAGCTATAGTCATCGTTTCAAATCCTCTTACATTAAGGGTTTACAAGGATTTTTCGCTTGACAGTTCCACAGCGATAGACTGGGAATTTGTGAGAAAGTCAGTCGGCATGACTAACTTTGCCTGAATACAGGGTGTGCCAAGCACCCTAGCTTTACCAGCTCGCCATTGAACTGGCGTGGACTTAATTTTTCTTAAACTACCATATTTTTACACGATTCCTCTATTTTCGCTAGGGATAATCGGGGATTCAATGTTTCCATACCATAATAGTAGCGGGACAAAAATTTACAAATTGATACATCTGACTCAGAATTGCCATCGCTCAGCACAGGAGTCACTAAAAATGGCATAGTAATAGGCGAAGCGTATTTACGCCCATTCTGAGAGTGAAGAGAGTGAAGCAACAGGATAATGTTATGACAGTCACCCCAACCCAACAAGAGAACCTTGTACTGCGTCAATCTGTTTTAGGTTCTCGGCGGTTGAGCAACTACTGGTGGGCGGTGGTTGCCTCGCTCGGCGGTACAGGATTTCTTTTAGCCGGACTTTCCAGTTATTTTCAGCTCGATCTCCTGCCTGTAGGTGATACCAGAGGTTTACAGTTTATCCCTCAAGGGATTGCCATGAGCTTCTATGGTATTGCCGGTTTGCTCTTGGGACTCTACCTATGGCTAGTGATCTTGTGGGATGTTGGCGGCGGATACAATGAGTTCAACAAGGAAACCGGGATGGTTAAAGTTTTTCGCTGGGGCTTTCCTGGCAAAAACCGCCAGGTAGAGTTTAGCTGCCGCCTTGAGGATGTGCAATCAATCAAAGTTGAGATCAGAGAAGGGCTTAATCCCAGCCGCACTCTCTACCTGCGCGTAAAAGATCGCCGGGATGTTCCACTCACTCGTGTGGGACAGCCTTTGCCCCTATCGGAACTGGAAAACCAAGGTGCAGAACTCGCTCGTTTCCTCGCTGTCCCCCTAGAAGGACTGTAAGCTTTATCTATCAAAGATATATGAGTTAGCTTGAGACATCAGAAGCTGACTTTCGGCGGCAAGGTAAGCGTCTGATGCGTCAAAATGATTAAGTAGCGCAAGCTACAAGAAGGTAGGGTTAATAAATATGCAAGTAATCGTCCGGCGCTGGCTCCTCGTGGTGGTAATGATTATTGCCGTAAGTGTTGGAGCTTGTAGTACGTCAAATGAGGCATCCCAAAACAGGACGGATTCCTCAACAGCAACAACAAATGGGACGGCGGTAGCTCAGGTCACTAATCCTCAAATTAACAACTTACCCAAATTAGAGGGAAAAGCAACCGTCGTTTTAACTGTTAAAGATTCTCCGATTACCATTGAGGTTGATGGCACAAATGCCCCGATTACAGCAGGGAATTTTGTCGATTTGGTAGATCGGGGTTTTTATGATGACTTAGTGTTTCATCGAGTGGTGCGTGAACCTCAACCCTTTGTGGTTCAGGGAGGTGATCCCCAAGGGAAAGACCCCAATGTTCCGGTAGAGCGTCTGGGAACCGGGAGTTTTATCGACCCGAAAACTGAGCAGCCTCGTTACATTCCTTTAGAAATCAAGCCAAAGGATGCTCAAGATCCCATCTATAGCAAAACGTTTGAGCAAGCAGGCATGATTTCTGTTGATCCGCAGTTACGTCATACTCGTGGTGCTGTGGCGATGGCACGTTCATCGATGCCAGACTCAGCGTCGTCCCAGTTTTATATCGCGCTGGCGGATCTGCCTTTTTTGGATGGAAATTATGCGGTGTTCGGCTATGTTAAAAATGGCATGGATGTTGTAGAGACTATCCAAGTTGGCGATCGCATCGAGTCAGCTGAAGTCACCCAAGGGCTGGAAAACCTGAAACGACCTGAGTCTGAGACAAAAGAATCTCCTTAGTACACCAGGCTGGGCAAGGGAAGCCCAGGTGTAGGGGCGGGTTTTACGGATAACGTTTTGGAGAAAACCAATAACTTAACTCGCGCCCGCCCTTCTAGAACGTCGGTTCAGTCACCGCAGGAAGTGAAGGTTGACACTCCCCGTCCTATAAGTACGGGGATTCTTAGTTCCGCGACACACCTTACAGCTATCTATCCTTGCAGCAATACTTAAACCAAATACCCGTAGAAAACTACCAAGTATTGAGCCTAACTTAGATAACCCCAGAGGGATTGTCTCCCTAAGCGTTCAGGTACTTACCGAGAGTGTCTTATCAACCGTTCCTCTCTTTACCCATGTTTCTGTATGCCCTACAGTACATTGTTCTAGTCTTGTGACTAAGCATTGCTGCACTTTTGGCGGTATCGGCACTCGTTTGAGTCCATGGGTTTTTTTCTCTAGGTTACTCGCGCCTCACGTACTAGCATCACTTTACGTGATAAGTATCGATTACTCGATTGGCAATACTCACGAATTTTTGCCTGTGCTAGACTACCCTTATACTGTAGCACAATAAATACCACAATGCCAAGGGAAAAGATACTAAGGGTAAGGCTTTCAAATAGAGAGTTTGAGACACTTAAGCAATATGCATTGCAGACGGATAGGATGATTTCAGAGGTGGTTCGAGATTGGATAAAGGACATAAAAAAGCCGTCCTTCCAGGACGGGGCTTGAGACCCACTAATTCCGGTCAAAATTTGGGTTTACATTCGGTTGTTATTACAGGTATTGGTCTAATCTCAGCATTAGGTGGTTTAGAACAGAGTTGGCGACGACTGCTTAATGGTGAGTCGGGGATTCTTCCCTATCAACCCTTTCCAGAATTACCCGTTCGACCCTTAGCGCTAATTGATCGCGTACCAAGTTCCTTAACAACGTTGACTCAGTTCATCGTAGCCGATGCTCTCGCCGATGCCGATCTTCAGACACCGATGCCGAATTGTGGTGTGGTGATTGGATCGAGTCGTGGCTGTCAGGCGTCTTGGGAAGAGTTGGCAAGAGCCGCAGCAGAGCCGGGAAGTGGCGGGGTAGGGAAGCTATTTTCTCGTCCCCATTCCCCTTGGTTCAAGGGAGAGACTTGGTTAGAGACATTGCCACACCAAGCCGCGATCGCAACGGCTCGTCAAATAGGCTCTAGGGCACCTGTTCTCGCACCAATGGCAGCTTGTGCAACGGGAATTTGGGCGATCGCACGGGGGTTTGAACTCATCCAAATGGGTCAATGTCAACAGGTTGTTGCGGGTGCGGTGGAAGCCCCGATTACCCGGTTAACGTTGGCAGGATTTGACAAAATGGGGGCTTTGGCAAAAACAGGGGCTTACCCCTTTGACCAACGACGGGACGGTTTAGTGTTGGCAGAAGGCGGGGCGGTTTTGGTTTTGGAGTCAGCAGAATTGGCGTTAAGTCGTGGTGTGCCAATTTATGGGCAAATATTAGGTGTTGGATTTAGTTGTGATGCATACCATGTTACTACGCCAAAGTCAAGCAGCAAGAGTGCGATAGGCGCAATCCAGCAATGTTTAGACCGAAGTCATCTTTCCCCAACTGAAATTGACTATATTCACGCTCATGGTACAGGGACTCGGCTAAACGACGAAAATGAAGCCCAGTTAATCGACTATTTGTTTCCCCATGGAGTGGCAGTAAGTTCAACCAAGGGAGCCACGGGTCATACCTTAGGTGCTTCTGGCGCGATGGGTACCGCGTTTTGTTTGATGGCACTTAAAGATCAGATATTACCACCTTGTGTGGGATTGGGCAAACCAGAGTTTGATTTAGATTTGGTAACCCAAGCACGTCGGCACAAGGTTCGCCAGGTATTGTGTTGGAGTTTCGGTTTTGGGGGTCAAAATGCAATTGTGGCTTTGGGAAAGTAGCGCTTCATGAGCCTCAAACCCTTACAAATGATAAATGATAGACGATCCTCACCGTTCACATTAACCCGTGCTGAGGAGAATTATTCATTTTGGCGTTGATTTTCTGCGGTCAAGGAAGTTGGATTACTCATTTGCAGTGCCGTTTCCGTATCCGTACCCGTCTTTTCCCAAATTGCCTCTAACACAGAATTTTCATCCAGTCCAGCGCTCATGTAAGTTAGATTTTCGCTGGCAACGGCTGCCTTCGCTTGGGCAGCGATGTCGGGATATTTTTGGAAGACGGCTTGGAGGACTTGATCTCGGCATTGGAAGAGTTCATCATACCCAAAAACGCGATCGCACTCCCAGAATTGAACCGCTAATTGATGTCCGGCTAACGCTGATTTAACAGTAGCTAGAATCTCAGCGTCCCCGTAGGCATTTTCGACAATGGGTGTCAGATCATGTATATCTTCGCCATATTCTTTGGGATGAATATCACCTTCAATTTTGATTTTGATCACACGCAACTCCTCAAGCGCCGTTTCCAGAGGCGGTGGGATGACGGGGGGTGAGGTTTTATTGGCGATTTTTGCCGAACGCTTGGCATTTGTGTTTTCTGAACGCACGGATAGTAGACTCAGTACACAGCCTACGAGTAAGGTAACTGTCATGAAGATCAGCGCTAATTTCTTAAATTGCATCTGTCAAACTATTAAAATAAATGGATTAAAAACCCGCTTGAGTTTATTATTCCCAAGTCCCTAGCCGAAAATCACCAAAGCCAGTTTAAGGAAACGAGTTTTAATCTTTAGGCTAAAGCATGAAAGGAGGATGGCACAATTCTAACATCATGTTTGCGCCATGTGGTAACTTTATTTTTACTCAAATTTATGCTTAAATTTTGAAATTAATGTAATTCAATCTAGTTTTATTTTTTATGGAACTATTAACTATTTTTTAGTATTGAAAATATATATTGGATTTAATAGAGGTTAAAATTTTATAGAATATATATGAGATATTAGAAGAATACTATTCTATCTTCTGCCTGTTTAAGAGTAATAGCGGCGGGTATTTCTTCCGGAGTATCCCATTAAAGGAAACGAGCGTCCCTGCCAACAGGCTTATCCATAAGGCATGAGACTTATCAGTGTGTGACGCTAATACCAGCGATTGCCAGCTTCTTTATCACCATTGGCGCTAGCACAATTAACACCTTGAGCCACACAGGGGCAAGAACGAGGCTAACAAACAGGCAAATCATGGCGGTAAACACTGCGGCTAGCTGGACGATTTCTTCTGTTGTGTTAACAACCACACAAATTGCTGCGAAGGTGATTGTTAAGGTTATCAATAAAACCAAAAGCATAATAACTCACCAGGGTAGATACGATTGAGCGATGGTTTTCGTTCCTGTGGCTGATAAGACTTATGCCTGTCTCTCCACTCTCGTTTTGACTGGCGACTGGGTTCTGATGCGAGGAACAATCAACCATCCCTTCTCAACGACTACAAATTTTTGGGTGGGAGTGTCAAGAGTTATCTAGGGTTTCACACAAGCTTCATGAAAGCTTCATGAAGACCTCATGAAAGCTTAATAATAAGATTAATGGTAGCCAAGTTGAATCTCAACCCTTGGTTAAATCCTATCGAGTTTCATCCCCAAGTTAGTTGCGCGATTACCCAAAGGATAGTTTTGAACTGACAAATGGAAATAAGTCCTAGAGGAGAGGTTAAATCTAGGCTCTTAATCTTACAATCTATGAAGAATCAACCAGCAGAGCTATCCATGATTATCTCTACCGATATCCAGATCCCCTTTTCTCGTTCCATTGTCTTTGCCACCTACCGTGACAGATTAATGGAGTTAATTCCCTATATGACTAATGTTCGGAACATTGAGGTGAGGTCTCGTTATCAAGAAAATGCATGTATTCACACCGTCAATGAGTGGCACGGTGGTGGCGAGATTCCAGCCCCTGTTAGAACACTGCTGAGCAAAGATATGCTGAAGTGGACAGAATATAACACCTGGAATGAGTCAGATTATACTCTGGCATGGAGTATCAAGACTCACGCCTTTACCGAAGCCGTCCACTGCGCTGGCAAGAATCGCTTTTTGAATGATCGTGGTCAGACGTTGATTGAGAGTCGTGGCGAAATAAGGATTGATCCCAAGCGGATTCAAGGAGTCCCACCGTTACTAAAAAACAAGGTTGCATCAGTGGTTGAGGATTTCTTGAGCAAAAAAGTTGAACCCAACTTGCTACAGATGAGCGAGGGAGTACGTCAATACCTGGACCAACAAACGATTAAATACAAACTTGCTTAGATGGGTTTTAGGGTTATGACGCAGGTTATCTTTTGCCAACCCATGTTGGCTAACTTAATGCTCTTGTGTCACTTTCGGAAGAGCGAAGGCTGAAACCCTGACACTGAGAGAGTTTGACAATTTGCCCCTAAGACATGAGTTTCTATTAGTTTCTGATCGCCCAAATGCTTAACAGCAAAGGCTTCCAGCAATCAGCTTTGATGGTTCTTTTCCCAGAGTGACAATAGAGCGTTACGCTCTGAATGAAAGTACACGGCGAGAAGCCGTTCCGCGTCTACAAGCTAAAAAATCGCGTCCCACTAACATTGCTGAAAAAGCTGATTCGGATTTTGATATCCTCCCCGGCGTGAACGCAGGGGGATTCCTACCAGTCGAACAGCGATAGCTTAAGTACTCTCGGCGGGTTGACATCTCATCACACACTGCCTCAGGTCATTTGTCTTTTTTGATGAATGACCAATAATTAATGGCTAATAATAGACTAGCGAAAAGCAATACTAAGGGATTAAATATGGCGCAGCAACTTTTGGAACTCGATACAGACGATGGCGGTACAATTCTGGTAGCGGTGGAGGTGCCAGAATCCGCTGTGGGTCAGGTAGCAACGGCTGGAGAACCGCCAATTAAGAAACTCGATCGCAGCTTTAATGTTATCCAAGCTTTAATTGTACGCGGTTGTCGCCCGTTGACGAAAGCCTTTCAACAATTACACCAAGAAACCCAAGCCACGGATGCTGAAGTGGAATTTGGGATTAATTTTACCGCCACAGGGAATGTTTATCTGGTGGAATCGTCGGGAAGCGCAACGCTTAAGGTTAAAGTGAGTTGGAAGATGGATCAAGAAAAACGGTAATCAAGCCTGATGAGTTGGGAACAGGTAAAACGGGCAACGGTTGCGATCGCGGCGGCTGAGGATGGTATTATCCGAGGGACGGGGTTTTTTGTCTCGTCTCACGGGTATTTACTGACCTGCGCCCATGTGGTGGAAGCGGCTGGCGGGTGGGAACAGATACGAGTGCAGGGGAAATCGGTATCCTTGATGTATCTGGGAAATAGTCAGCAGGATGATTTTGCGGTCTTGCAGATAACTGGGTATCAGGGAGAAGGCGTTCCTTTGTCCCTCTCCGTTGCACCCATGCACCGCTTCTTAAGTATCGGCTATGGGCGTCCGGATTTTCCAGAAGGCGCTTCGATTGATGGGGCGATTACTGATATCAATCCCCAAGCCAATTTTGGTAATTTACCCATGCTACGGCTGCGGGTAATGGCAGATGCTCAACGGGTGCAGGGAGGCTATAGTGGTTCCCCTGTCTTTGATGCCCAAACTCAGGCGGTGATTGGATTAATTGCCGCGTTTGACCATAGTCAAGGGGCGCTGGCGTTGCCACTGACTACTATAAGCGAAAAATGGTCAACGCTCCAGGAGTTATTAACCCCAACACCTTCTCATCCCCCCGCTTCCCCTTCTCCCAAAACTGCCAAAGTCTTTATCAGCTACCGCAGCCGTGATCCCGATTTAAGTGTGGCACAGCAATTCTATGAAGCCTTGAAAGCCGCTGGACATAAACCGTTTATGGCGGGAGCCAGTATTCGTTTAGGGGAAAATTGGGCGGAACGGATTGACCAGGAATTAGAACAATGTGATTATTTCCTCCTCTTATTATCCTCCCAATCGGCAACCAGTGAAATGGTAACCGAGGAAGTGCGACGGGCGAGGGAATTGCGGGATAGACGGGAAGAAAAGAAACCCGTGATTCTGCCGATTCGGGTCAACTTTCCCATGGATTCCCCGTTAAATTATGACTTGCGGGGGTATTTACAGCGGATTCAGCAACGGGAATGGCATTCTCCTGACGATACATCGGCGATTGTGCAGGAACTGTTGGCGCTGATATCCCAGGAGGAGGGGGGAGAACCTTGGGTAACTCCCTTGGCGGAGACTCCAGAAACCGCTGCGCCTGCAATAGCCAGTCCCGATTTTCCCCCGTTACCTGTAGCAGAACCGGAATTACAACGGGAACCGGGAGGGGCGGTTTCACTCAAATCTGGGTTATATGTGGAGCGTTTGCCAATTGAAACTGATTGTTATCAAGAAATTTTACAACCGGGTAGCTTGATTCGGATTAAAGCCCCCCGACAGATGGGAAAAACCTCATTAATGGCACGAATTCTGCATCATGCTAAGGAACAAGGGTATCATGCCATTCCCTTGAGTTTACAACGGGCAGATAGTCAGCTTTTAGGCAATCTAGATCAATTTTTACGCTGGTTTTGTGAACAAGTGGGGCGACGGTTAAAGCGGTTAAACCAGTTGGATGAGTATTGGATTGGGTATGGAAGTAAGGATAAATGTACAGCCTATTTTGAGGAATGTTTATTAGCAGAAATTGATCAGCCTTTAGTCTTGGGGTTAGATGAAGTTGATCGAGTATTTCCCCATCGAGCAATTGCCGATGACTTTTTTGCCTTATTGCGCTCTTGGAGGGAAATCAAGCGTTTCATCATCAACGTAGGGTGCGTTAGGCGCTGATTGAGTATCAACCGTGAGGATGAAATAATTTAGCGCCTTAACGCACCAATTTGGGAATAGAATAAAAGACGGTGCGTTACGCTACGCTAACGCACCCTACGAAACTGTAACCTATCTGCAACCTATGCAAGTCACTCTTAACCTTGATGAAGCCCTGCTCAACGAAGCTTTGAAATTAACAAAGCTCACTACCCAAGAAGAGTTACTGAACCTTGCTTTGCAAGAGCTAGTACGCTCTCGCCGCAAGAAAAATTTGCTTGATCTGGCAGGGCAAATTCAGTTCATTAGAGCTATACTTGTTAAAGTTAAATAATCCAGTTCGGGGGATTTGAGGATGAGTACCGCATCCCAAAAAGACTACAGCTATCAAGTCGGCGGGAGTCTCAAACAGAATGATCCCACTTATGTGGTGCGCCAAGCTGACCATGATTTTTATCAGGGCTTAAAAGCAGGCGAGTTCTGCTATGTTCTCAATTCCCGACAGATGGGTAAATCCAGCTTGCGGGTACGAACGATGCGGCGGTTGCAGGCTGAGGGTATTGCCTGTGGTGTAATTGATATTACCTCGATTGGCAGTCACAAGGCAACTCCATCTGAGTGGTATTTGGGGGTAGTTCGTCGCCTGAAACAGAGTTTGGGACTCAAGGTTAAGGTAATCCCCTGGTGGAATGAACGGGAGGGGTTGTCACCCTTACAGCGTTTAGCAGAATTTATTGACCAAGTGCTGCTAACACAGATTTCTGACTCAATTGTTATTTTTATTGATGAAATTGATAGTATTCTCCGATTAAAGTTTAAAGATGACTTTTTTGCTCTGATTCGAGCCTGTTGTAATGAACGAGCAGAAAAACCAGAATACCAGCGCCTGACGTTTGCATTGTTGGGAGTAGCGACGCCTTCAGATTTGATTCAGGATAAGAATCGTACCCCATTTAATATTGGTCAGGCGATACAGTTAGAAGGTTTTCGTTTATCTGAGGTTCAGCCTTTGAGCCAGGGATTAGTGGGAAGAGTGGAGAATCCCCAAGGGGTAATGGAAGAGATACTGTGGTGGACAGGGGGACAACCATTTCTAACCCAAAAATTATGTCAGTTGGTGCTTAATGCTTGTAGCGATTCGTCTCAATGTTTAAATCTGGGGTTGATTGAGGGATTAGTGAGAACCTATGTTATCGAAAACTGGGAATCTCAGGATGAACCAGAACATCTGAGGACAATCCGCGATCGCCTACTGCGAAATGAACAGCGTGTAGGATGTTTGTTGGGACTATATCAGCAAATCTTGCATCAGGGAGAACTCAATACCGATAAGAGTTTTGATCACATGGAATTGCGGCTGAGTGGGTTGGTAGTGGAGCAAGAGGGTAAACTCAAAGTATATAACCCAATTTATGCCGCCGTTTTTAACCAAGCTTGGCTTGAGCAGGCGTTAGCACAATTACGCCCTTATGGAAAATTACTCAAGCTTTGGTTAGCATCTGACTGTCGGGATGAGTCGAGGCTATTGCGAGGAAAGGCGTTGCAGGATGCTCAAGCTTGGGTTGCAGGGAAAAGTTTAAGTACTGTGGATTATCAGTTTCTAGCAGCGAGTCAAGAGTTAGATAAGCGAGATGTGCAGAAAAGACTGGAGGCGGAGGAAAAGGCAAAACAGGTTTTGGAAGACGCGAATCATAAGGCGAGTCAACGCCTTTTCATCAGTATGTGGTTCCTAGGATTGATCATAATTATAGGAACAGTAGCATCAATCCTAGTGGTTAAATGGAATGAAAAACAATTACAGCTAACTGAAGATAGCACACTTCTAGAAAGGAAAGGAATGAAAATTTTGCGGCAAGTTGAACTGGAAACAAAACCAGTAGAAACATTGATGGAAGCCATCATCAAAGTCAATAAATTACAAGTCCTAAAAAAGGACTATTATCCGCAACGTAGACTACCAGTTAGCAGCCCCATTCTCGCTTTGCAGACTATCCTTGACCCAATGTGGCAACCCAAAGTGCTACGGAGCAATCAGAAGGGTTTGACTAGCATCAGTTTTAGTCCGGATGGAGAGTATATTGTAACCAATGCTGTTGATAAAATTGCTGAATTATGGGATATCTCAAGACAAAAGATGACTCCTCTCAGGCATCAAGGAATTGTCACTAGTGTCAGTTTTAGCTCCAATGATCAACGCCTTATTACAGCTACAGATGACCAAATCAAAGTATGGAATTTTTTAGGAGAGGAGATTGATAACCTAGACTATCCAGACCGTTTCAGTGGCGCTACTCTTAGCCCCGATGGACAATATATTATCGTTATTGCCAATCCGCCACAAAACCCAAACGCCAATAGTGAACCAACTCAAAAGGAAGAAAGTGATAGGATCAACGGAATTGTTGAAGTTTGGAACCTATCCGGACAAAAAATAGCTAGGCTAGAGCATGAAAATAGTGTTAGTCATATTAGTTTTAGCCCGGATGGACAATATATTATCGCCATTGCCAATCCGCCACAAAACCCAAACGCCAATAGTAAACCAACTCAAAAGAAAGAAAGTGATAGGATCAACGGAATTGTTGAAGTTTGGAAACTATCCGGACAAAAAATAGCTAGGCTGGAGCATGAAAATAGTGTTAGTCATGTTAGTTTTAGCCCGGATGGACAACAGATTGCTACAGTTTCAGGTAATACGGCAAATCTATGGAACATTCCCGAAGAAACAATACAGTTTCCTATAGATGAAAATAGTGTTAGTCATGTTAGTTTTAGCCCGGATGGACAACATATTGTTACAGTTTCAGATAATACGGCAAAAATATGGGACATATCAGGAAAGCAAATATCTATTCTCAAAGGACATCAGGATACTATTAAGAGCGCGAATTTTAGTAAGGATGGGCAGCGGATTGTCACGACATCTTATGATAAGACGGCTAGAGTTTGGAATTTATCAGGTAAAGAAATTGCTATTTTGCGACATAAAGAGATAGTCAATAATGCTAGATTTGCCTCCAATAATCGGGAGATAATCACGACTTCATCTGACGGCATAGTCATCCTATGGTCAGAACCGCTTACTTTTCCAGGAAATCAAAGTTTTTTTAGTCTGGATGGAAAACATATACTTACTGTTACATTTGAAGATTCTCATCAATCAGATGATAATAATAAAGCTACGGTATGGGACTTATCGAGACAAAAAATAGCTCAACTTGAAGGGGAGTATGGAATTGTAAATAGGGCTATTTTTAGCAATGATGGTCAGCACATTGTCATGGCTTTTAATGATAAGACGGCTAAAGTGTGGAACTCATCAGGAAAGGAAATCGCTACCCTAGAAGGACATCGGGGTATTGTAAATACGGCTAATTTTAGCAAGGATAATAAAATTCTGACTACATCCCTAGATAATACCGCCAGAGTATGGAATAAATCTGGACACGAAATAGCTATTTGGCGCGATGTAAATAGTGCTACTTTTAGTCCAAATGGAAAGTATGTTCTCACCACTTCATCTGATAATATTGCCCAAATTAGGAAAGTTGAAAATCCGAAAGAATTATTAGATCGAGGCTGTGAATGGTTGCGGGGTTATCAGTCTTATGAAACGAATGTAAATGTCAACCAACCTGTTACTGTTTCACAAATTGAGCAAAAAGCTTTAGAAATATGTGATCTACCTTCAGAAGTATCTCGTCCAGTCCAAGTTTCCCCGGAGGGAGTGGTAGTAGTAATTGATCCGGCTCATGGTCTTTCACCAGATACAGGTACAATAGGGATTGGTGGACTAAGAGAAGACGATGTAAGCCTGTCTATTAGCCAAAAAGTAGCAGCGATTTTGAAGCACAAGGGTGTGTTCGTCGTGCTAACACGGAATCGTGACAATCATGTTGATGTAAGTAGCGTTAGCGATAGCTATCAGTACAGAATCAATCAAGCAAAACAAGCTAATGCCACCTTATTTATCAGTATTCATGCCAATGCGTTTAATGGAACAGCGAAAGGCTTAGAAACATACTATTTCGGTGACAATGAACTTCTCGCTCAAGTCGTTCACAATACTATGCTCCAAAATATTGGTGGTGTCTTTGACAGAGGAATTAAAGATGGCTCTCATTTATACATACTGCGTCAAAATTCTATGCCTGCAATTCTCATAGAAACAGGTTTTATCGATAATCAAGAAGATTTTACACGACTGATCAATCCACAGTATCAGAATCAAATGGCTGACGCTATAGCTAAGGGGATTCTGCTGTATTTACACAAGAATAGTTTTTAACTTAGGCGAGCATATTGTATTATAATGATAAAGGGTAGCTTTTGTTGAAAGGTTATCGGTAAGTACAAAACTACATTCGTATGCCGTATGTGTCTAATGTTTGCCTGAGAGCTTGTCCCGCTTTTCCCATGTCTCTAATCGTGTCAGAGGATGGTGAGCCAGGTATTTGGCGTGATTTTGTAACAGTATCCAGGTTGAATAGTTCGAGGTTGGCGGGACATCAATATTCAATACTCAAAACGGATCATCCAAACAATCGCAAATATTAAGTTTCCCAGGTAAAGTAAAGAGCCATATCATCAGGGTAAAATTATATGTAAACTTACGCTAAAAACGTCAGATGCTACAAGTCAAAACAAAGATTTCTGAAGGTGGCAGAGTTGCAATTCCAGCCGAGTATTTCAATCAACTGGGATTGGAGGTGGGAGATGACGTGATTGTGCGCCTTGTAGATGGAGAAATCAGAATTTTCACTTTTGCTCAAGCTATCCAGCAAGCACAAGCCTGGGTGCGGAGTTTTACTCCACTAGATCGCTCCCTTGTCGATGAACTAATTCGGGAACGGCGTCAGGAAAGTCAGCATGAGTAGTTATGTGTTGGATGCTTCAGCACTTTTGACGCTGTTAAATAATGAACCAGGTGCTGAACAAGTAGCAGCCATTTTAACCGAAACTGTTATCAGCAGCATTAATCTGAGTTTGATCAAGGGCGGGTTTTGTTAAGAGATTATCGGTAAATCCCAAAATTAAACGGCTAAACCCGCCCCTAGAATTTATAAATGTGCCATGGGATAAATGACGAGTTTTGTTGAGAGGTTATCGGTCAATCCCAAAATTAAACAGCTCGCGCCCGCTCCGATAATTGATAGATGTGCCATGGCGCATCTCTACATGAATCTAGAAAGAAGGTATAGGTATGACTCAATCATCCAATAAACAATCAGCTATCATCCGTACAGAACGGGGATTGACGATCGCAGGAACCCGGATTACTCTCTACGATGTCATGGATTATCTCACGTCAGGATGGTCTCCTCAGCTAATTCAAGACTGGCTACCCTTAACCCAAGAACAAGCTAATGCTGCATTATCCTATATTGAAACCCATCGTAGTGAAGTAGACGCTGAGTATCAAACGGTTTTACAAACAGCCCAAGAAATTCAGGACTATTGGGCAGAAAAGAATCGTCAGCGGTTGGCACGAATTGCCACTTTACCCCCAAAACCCGGACAAGAAGAGATTTATAGAAAACTCCAAGCCTGGAAAGCAAAGCTTGGGTTAACTCCATGATCATTTTAGTTGACCATAATTTAGAGGGTTACGTTGTTCTATTACAAGGAACCTTAGCCAGTGAAGGATGGCTAGATTTGTTGTCTATACGCTTTTTGTTTATGGAAGAAGCGGGATTAGCAACTGATAGCAATGACCGCGTTGTTTGGCGATATGCCCAACTGAATCAAATGATCCTTTTAACCGCTAATCGGAGAATGATAGGCAAGGATTCGTTAGAACAAACAATTCGAGAAGAAAATACACCCACATCATTACCTGTTGTAACGATTGGCACTGTTGGTCGGCTGAGTAATCGAGAATACCGAGAGCGATGTGCTGCCCGTCTTGCTGAAATCATCATGTATCCTGAAAATAGCATAGGAGTGGGACGGATCTTCATGCCATAGTGTTGTTGTGCGATCGCTCTCAATTACAAAATCTGCACTGACTGAGTGTTAATTTCTGTCAAATTAGTTAATCTTACATCATTAGTAAACAATGTTGCATTTAAAACTTGTGCAGTTGCAGCAATTATTGCATCAGGAAGCCTCAGTCTGTATTGTTTCCGAAATGTAATTGCTAAATCTTTGATATTACTCTCAAGTTCCACCACTGTAAGCTTGGCTAAGAAATCCCGAATCTGTACTTCTTCATCTGAACTGAGACTGGGATAGGATAACAATTCAATTTCAGTAATCACTGACACAAAATATTGTCCTGACGGTAACGGGTTAGTTAAACGCCCCCCTAAGAAGTACAGAACTACATTCGTATCCAGTAAAATTAAATTCTGCGTCAATGCCACTCATCCCTCATTTGCTGCTGATACTCCAAAGGGTCTTGAGTTAATTGAATCACACCTGCATACTGGTTTAAATTAAATTCTTGTTTTTGTTGTAATTGATAAGCCTCTAATAATTGCTCAATTCTCTGCCAATCCTGATAATCAATCAACACCGCAACAGGACGCATCGCTTCATCAGTCACAATTTTTTTCTTAAAACTGAGCATAAAAGTCCACTTCATAACAACATCTAACTTTTCTATCGTAGCTCCAAAGCGAATCGCTGATGGTAGGCGTGTGGAGGTGCAGGAGTCGCTTCCCTTCAACCTTCCTGATCACTCTTGAGGAAATCACCCACGTACAATCGGATAAATTCTGCTGCTGCATCAGGATTGAGGCTATGAAGTGCCTCAGCAATCTGCACCACGGTTTCAGCCGTGGGATCTCTTTTCTCGTGATACCACTTGAAAATCATCGAACGATCAACTCCCAAGGTTACGGCTAGCTTGTTTTGACTGATGCCGTATGTGTCTAATGTTTGCCTGAGAGCTTGTCCCGCTTTTCCCATGCCTCTAATCGTGTCAGAGGATGGTGAGCAAGTAAATGTTGTCTTATGCGACCACATTTTGCTAGATTTAATGTAGTCTATTGAGACCACACTAAATTCAACTAGGTGAACTCAAATGCAAGCGTACTTTGTGCCGAATGACAATCAATTGCCCTCTGCTGAGGTTTCTATTCAGGCTTCTACAGATCCAGTTTCCGGGAAAGAATTTATTAAGGTGATGGTTATCGGTTCCCATAAAGGGATCAACTGCATTATCAAAACGCTGCATCGCTTACGGTTTGCGGAGGTGAGGGAATGGAGTCCACCGATTCCTTATGGTGCTTCGGGAGAAATGATGAGTCTTTTGAGGCGACAGATCATGGTGGATTGAATCGTAGGTGTGATTCCCTGGCGCGATCGCTTCACTTCACGCGCTTTGGGGAGGGTAAGCGGAAGACGCGATCGCTTGGCGATTTCAGGTCATTTGTCTTTTTTGATCAAGGGCGGGTTTTGTAGAGAAGTTATCGGTAGATACCAAAATTAAATAGCTCGCGCCCACCCCTATAATTGACAGACGGCTATAATAGGGCACGGCAATGCCGTACCCCTACCACAGCTCAGGGATAATTGATTGGGTAGGGATACGATACTATCGTGTCCTGATATAGTTGATTGGGAAAGAGGCGATCGCACAACGATGACAACCACACGAGATCAAACCATTACCTTAACTGAATTCCTCAACCTGCTACGCATTTAAATTGGGAATGGGTAGCGAGCAAGATGCTCGCATTACAACGGCTTTGCCGTTTTTGACATTAAGGTTTAAATGCCGAACAGCTTATTCTCAATTTCCTCTCTGACTGTGGGAGTTACATTAGAATTGCTATTCAGCTCCTCCAACAGACATCTATTGGCATTATAATATTGCTTTAGTAAATTCCTTTGCTCGTCGTCCAACTGTAAATCGTGACCCAAAATATTCCTTATTTTATCAATCCAGTCTTGACCATTATTTTGCCGCCAATCTTCAAAACCATCTTTATTTTTATCAAGATCAGGCAGTTCAGCTTTAATTTGTTGCAAGGCTTGCTTCAATTTAGGCTCAAGGTCAAGGGCAAATACAGAAACGATAACATTTGCTGGATCAGTCTTAGGGTTATCGAAAAAGGCAATATCAAGAACCACGTCACAGGCACGATTCAAGCAAGAGAAGAATTGACGAGCTTTACTAGGAGAACAATTAGGGTCAAGTTTACGGGCAAATGTAAGACCAAGCAACCAAATGAGAGCCAGGTAAAATGCTCGGACTTTTACGGGTTGGTAATGAGGTTCAGTTTGAAGAGATTTTTTATTTACCCAAGTAAGAAGTTCTTGTAATTTCTCATTGTTAGCTATTAGTGCATCAGCTTCTGCTTTCTTTTGCAATAAAGTGGCTTCGTCAGCGTTTACGGTACTAGCTGTCTGTGAACTATCTTCGGATGATTCTTTTTCGGTTGCTCCCAGTTCTTTCAGCTCATCCACAGACTGTTTGATAAAGTGATTAACTAACCAATCACGGACATGAGAAAAGTTGCGCTCAAAATTCAGATATATCGCGCCTACTAATGCCTCGAACATCTCACCAAATAGATTGACTTGGTCGCTTATATCTTTATCTTTTTCACTTCCTCCAAGTCTACAGATCTTCCTTAAGTTTAACTTGTGTGCAAATTCACAAGCTTTTTCCCGACTCACCAGGTAACTTTTTAATTCAGTAATTTTACCTTGATTTAGAGTAGAGTCATTTTCATGTAAATAATCAACTACAACAGCATTTAGAATTGCATCGCCCAGAATTGCCTGTCTTCTGTAATCACACTCCTGCTTGTCTTGTTGCTGCGAATTTAAGTTGCGGTCTTCATAGATATATGAAGGATGCGTCATGGCAATTTCCAGCAACTCCGTATGCTTAAATTCAGCAATATTGATTGCATTTTTAACAGCCTCTATGTCTATATCCATAATTCAAACTATAAATTGAACTGATAGTAGGCTTTGACCACTCAAAAATGGCTACCTCTACTGTTGCTACCGAGTCATAGACTCTATCTGCATACGCATAGAAAGCGCTATCGTCATCTCGATGAGCCAGCAAATAGGATCTTAATTCCTTTTTGCTCATTGTCTGAAAATTAAATTGCATCGTCATGAATGAACTCACCATCAGGGTCAATTAAGATTTCTATATCTTCCCCAGCCAGAATAAACAGATTGCCTGTGCGTTCATCGATGTGAACGAGAAAAATAGGTTGGTACATCTTGATTAAAGCATAACAAACATGAACAACGCAGTACTAATGGATTGACACAGCTAAAATGGTGGAACAGGTTGTAGGTTGGGTTGACGCCTCCTGCCAAGAAAGTCTAGGCTAAAGCCCTGACTACGAACCTCCCTTTCAAACCGATTGCCACAGTTTAATTTTGCGATCGCTCCCCGCACTGACGAGAAGATCTCCATGGGGACTAAATCCTAGAGAACGAACGGGTTGGGAATGTCCTGAGAGCTTGGTTAATCGTTGACCTTTTTGAACATCCCATAGTTCAATAAGCAAACCACTTCCACTAGCGAGAACTTGACTATCGGGACTAAATGCCAAAGCCGCTACGCCAGGTGACTCAGGAGCAAATGTCCGTAATAATTTACCCGTTTGGGGATTCCAGAGTGTTATCGCCCGACTGCTACCACTAGCAAGCATCAGACCATCTGGGCTAAATTTTAGGCAGGTAATGCTCATAGATTGATTGGTAAACGTGAGTAGTGGTTTACCATTGTGAGGATTCCACAATTCTAGGGTGCCATTCAAACTGCCCACGGCACAACTATGACCATCGGGGTTAAAGGCAATATTTCGGACTGAATTGGAGTTTCCGGCTAAAATACGTAGGAGTTTGCCTGTCCGTACTGCCCAGAGTTTAATTTCACAGTCCCCACTACTAATTAAGATCTGACCGTTGGGACTAAATACAATATCCCGCACTCGGTCAGCACGATTAATAAACGTATTGATCAGTTTTCCGGTGCTGAGTGACCACAGCTTGATGGTTTTATCAGAACTGCCACTGGCTAAAATCTGACCATTTGGACTAATTGCCACACAGGTTACGCGGTGGCTATGTCCAGTTAGGTTATGTAAGGGTTTGCCGAGGCGTAATGCCCACAGTTTAATCGTTTTGTCATAACTGCCACTGACTAACGTCTTACCATCTGGACTAATGGCAATGGCACGAATCTCATCCGTATGTCCAGAAAGAGTCCGGCGCAGCTTAACCTTTTCCCAGGGATTGGGTGAAATTGAAAGTGGCAATAACTGAGTAATCAGAGACATCAGTCCTTTGGCTTTGGACTGAATTGGCGATCGCTTCAAGATCGGAATCGATGCCGGTGGCGGTAAGGAAGGGGGGGGAGCAATAATTTCTTCAATACAACGGCGAATCATCGCCGACGTTTGCGGTCGCTGACCGGGAAATGTCGCCATGAGATAATCGACTAAATCCGCTAATTCTTTGGTCATCTGCGGCGCACTCTCTCGCCATTGCAATTTGCCAGTACGGGGATGAGACTCGAAATCGTTGGGGGATTTGCCTGTGAATAAGTAGACAAAGGTGCGACCTAGAGCAAAGAAATCGGACTGCGCCACCGCTTTGCCCTCCATTTGCTCCGGTGGTGTATAACCACTAGAGATAATGACTGTGCCTGTGGCATTTTCTTTTTGCCGTTGTAAGTAGGTTTCGGTGATCTCCCGTACCGCTCCAAAGTCGATTAATGCCAGTTGTCCATTGGGTCGCAGGATAATATTAGAGGGCTTGATATCTCGATGGATTAGGTCTTGTTGGTGCAGTTGTTCCAAAATATCCACCAGTTGTTTCAACCATGCGATCGCCTGGTCTTGACTGAGGGTAGGTTTTTTTCGAGCTGATCGCCACTGCTTTAAGGTGATCCCCTCAATTTTCTCCATGACTAAGCAGTGCAGGGCGGCGTCTGTCCCCTGTGACCAGACAAAATAGCCATCTGACTCAACTCTAGGAATACCCGGATGCTGAAGCCGACTTAAGACCGTGGCTTCCCGTTGGAAGAGGGATACAGCTTTTTCTTGGGCATCATAGCTATAGAACCGATCCAGTTTCAGCACTTTCAGGACTTTGGCAACTCCCTGATCATCGACTTCAAAGGTTTGACTAAACCCGCCTTTACCGAGTGTTCGCAGGACTCGATAACGGTTTTGAAGCAACAGGTTGGGATATATCATGAGAGGGGTTTGAAACAGTAATCTTGGCTACCTAGCAGTATCACCTATCTGCCATTTAAAACTCATACAATTCCTGACATAACCGGACATTTAGGTTTACTTACTGCTTCTACCAGGGCTGTCGCCAGCGTCCTGTCCACAGTCGTTGAGTTCCCAGCGACGCGCCCTTGCCAATTGTTGAAATCGCGACACTTAACTGAACCACACCCTTGAGAGTGAAATACCCTATCGCTCAAGTTCATTGGTTGAATGTATCCACAGTCTGAACACATCTTCGATGAAGGGAACAGACGCGCCATGGCGCGTCTGTACAACTGTGCCAAACACTGACTGTTTGTATGTGAGTTGACGACAATCAACAGGCAACCTTTGTACATTTAATATATTTTCTTTAATGTTAATGTATTATGTCATTATTTTTACCCTAAATGTTGGAAGACTTGAGTGAATTTCCGTAGGGTCACACTCTTTTTTTATAGAGTGTTCTGTGTCTAATCCAACAAATGGCAGATCATCTCAGAAAATGTCGGTAAAATCATTGCCCTAGGTCATCCTCTTTTTGCTTCACCACTTATGCCAAACCTCTAGGGTTTGCTTACAATCTGCCTTCAATCGCATCCAGCAGGTTGATCACGTTAAGCTGTGCATATCCCACAATTGGGTCAGATGTTCCTTCTAGTATAGAAAGAATCGCTTTGAGTTGATCTTCTAGACTATCTGAACCTTTTAGTAAATACAATCGATCTCTGACGCGGGTAAGAATTAGGCGAATTTGCAGCGTCTTCAGTTCATCCGATACCTGTTCTTTGACTAAAGCATGGCTCCTAAGTAGACCCAGTTTACTTAAGGATTTTGTTTGGCAAACGGTTAAAATTTGCTGGCAAACCTGCTCGATAAATTGATTGGTGGCATATTTCAACAGAGCCGGCTGAATGGTGAAAATCACTTCATTGGCTTCGGTATTGGGTTCTTTTTCCAAAAGCGATCGGCGTTTGAGTGATTCCAAAGCGGCAAGGAGTTTTGATAAGGATGTTACCGAAAACTTCATCGCCTCTTTTAATTCTGAGATAGAAAGGGGCTGATTTTCCAGCGCTAACCAATAAATAATTTCCTGTTCTAACGGAGATAAACGCTGGAATTGCTGATTAAAAACATTCGGCAGAATATCGCCTATAATTAATGTGCTTTGCTCTAAAAATTCAGAGATATTTCCGTCAAATATTTCTTGGATTGTTGTCCCCATAATTTTCAGGGCTAACGGATTGCCTCGATAAAGCTGAATCAGGGCATCGGCGCTTGACTTTAAGGATGAAAATCCTTTGGTTTCTAAGATTCGTTTGGCATCCTCGGCACTTAAGCCTTTGAGTTTCAGTTCTCGAACGGGAAGTTTTTCACCAGCTAATGAGGCTATTTCTATGGGTTTTTCCCGACTAATTAGCAGCAAACAACTTTGATGACGTTCTTCAGCCATGCGCCGAATCAGTTCCCCATAGTCTTGATACCCTTCTCGATAATGTCCGGCTAACTTGCCACTACTCATGATAGTTTCCACATCATCAAGGAGTAACAAACAGCGATGGCGTTGCCCGAAGTCCATCAGTCGCGAAATTTGACCGTTGACTGTCTCGGGTAACTCTCCTTCCTTACCCTCCGATAAAAAGTCGATCACCTCAGCCAGAAGATCACTAAGGGGTGAAGCATGACGTAGCGATCGCCAGATAACATATTCAAAGGAAGATTGAATCTTCTCGGCTAACTTCGCCGCTAGGGATGTTTTACCAATTCCCCCCATTCCTAAGAGTGCCACGATGCGACAGCGTTCTTTCAAAACCCATTGGTCTAGCTGTTCTAGTTCCGCCGTGCGACCGTAAAAGATGGAGATGTCAATCGTTTCTCCCCAATCTTGACGACTATGGGAGGGTGTAGTATTTGCTTGAGCGACAATTTCTTCCCAGTTGAGTCCTAAAACGTGGCAGTATGCTTTAAAGGCATGAGCGCTAATGGGTTGTCTTCCGGCTAAAAACCGCTTCCATGTACCTTGGGAGAGTCCATTTGCATAAGGTCCCCCAGAGTGCCACGGTTTATCCGGTTCTAGTATTCGACTAGCCTCAAGCAAGCAGGTGTCGTCATCATCAAGACTCCAACTCCACCCCTTTTCATTTCTGGCTTGCTTGATTTGAGCGAGTCCCCATTGAGAGGCTTTAAGAGTCGGCACTTTTTTACCCTACTTTTGCCATTTGTCAAGATCAATTTTAGCTTATTTGGCGATAGGTTTCCTACGCCCTACTCGCAGGTAGACGTGGGATAAATCGCGCCTTGTGAAGAAACTCGTTTCCATTCTACCCTGATCGGGTTATCCTACTATGATTGAACAAAAATCTCGGAATTCCCCACCCCCGCACCGGGAGCCTATTCTCTAGTAGCAATTTTAGGTCTGGGTCTAAACTGGATGATTGTGCCAGCACTTGAGCGAGTTAGACGGTTGCTCCAAATTTAATGTGAATTTTTGTAACAAAACCGGATATTTGGACGCGGATGGTTTCTTTGGCATCTTCGCGGGTTGGCAGGTGTAGGCAAAATTTCCCCCTAGTGCGGCGGGCATGGAAATACTTGAGCAGCTTCGTAGATACGATGAAGCAGGGGGAGCAGAGGGAGCAGAGGGAGCAGGGGGAGCAGGGGGAGCAGGGGGAGATGTTAGCTGTTGGCGTTATTTCTACCTTCTTGCACTAGGACAAAATAATGAAATACCAACCTCGATGGGCTTTCAGCCAAACTTTGACGAAATAAGGCTTTCGTCAAATTGTATCACTTTTGTCTCAAAAAACTTTCGGTCAAAAAATCCCTCCCCTCAATTGACTGGACTTTGGACAACAATCGCGCCAAAATTACTATCGACTATTTCCTCAGCTCCTGACGCAGACACCTGAATTAAGGACAAGCGGGTATCAACTGTTCCTTTTAAATACATATCTCCTGATGATTCACCGCCAATATCAATTGAACCGAAATTTTTTTGATTTATCGTATTAAGATTAAATTGGAAATAATCCCCCATTAATACACCATTGCTAATATTATCGTAGTCAATTATATTCTGATTTGATGGATCATAAAAAGAAACCGTGAACTTATCTAAACCTTTAGTTTCACCCCCTCCTTTTTCTGATATTATATCGGCAGCCTTTTTTTCATCATAATGGAATGTTCCAGTCGCCGAATATCCCTGATTTCCCTGCCAGCTAAAATTAACAGTAATTGCTTGAGCCGGAACGATGCTAGTCAGCGTGAAGCTGAAGGCTAAACTCGTAACTACAACAAGTTGGGCAAAAATACGTTTCATGCTCATGTATTTGATCGAAAACACAATCCCATGGTAATGAACAGTTCAGAACAAATTCAAGCCGCCGCAAAAGCACTCCGTCCAACTTTTGAAGACATTGATATAAGGGTCAAGCAAAATCTGAAAAAAGTCCTGAATGCCTTTCACCATTATCGGGTTGGTGTGCATCACTTTACTGGGGTGAGTGGTTATGGTCATGATGACTTAGGTCGCCAAACTTTAGACCAAGTATTTGCGGAAGTCATGGGTGCTGAGGCGGCGGCGGTGCGAGTCCAATTCGTTTCCGGAACTCATGCGATCGCCTGTTGCTTGTTTGGGGTATTGCGTCCCGGTGACGAGATGGTATCGGTGGTGGGTGCGCCTTACGATACCTTAGAAGAAGTCATTGGTGTCCGGGGTCAAGGTCAGGGATCGTTACAGGAGTTTGGGGTTGATTATCGTCAGTTAGACTTAACCGCAGCAGGAACAATTGATTGGCAAGCTTTAAAAGAATCCATCGGACAACGCACACGCTTAGTCTTAATTCAGCGGTCTTGTGGTTATTCCTGGCGTCCCAGTCTCTCAATAGCGGATATCGAAAAAATTGTCCAGTACGTTAAACAGCAAAATCCGGATACGATTTGTTTTGTCGATAACTGTTACGGCGAGTTTATTGAAGATAAAGAACCCCCAGCCGTTGGTGCAGATTTAGTGGCGGGATCTTTGATTAAAAATCCCGGTGGCACCATTGTCACAGCGGGGGGATATGTTGCCGGAAAAGCCGAGTTGGTTGAAGCCGCAACCTGTCGATTAACCGCACCCGGAATTGGCAGTTCTGGTGGGGCGACATTTGACCAGAATCGGTTATTATTTCAAGGACTTTTTCTCGCACCGCAAATGGTGGGAGAGGCAATCAAGGGAAATCATTTAACCGCTTATATCTTTGATCAGTTAGGCTATCCCGTAAATCCTAAACCCATGACACCTCGCCGGGATGTAATTCAGGCAATTCAGTTAGGTTCACCGGAAAAATTAATCACCTTTTGTCGGGTAATTCAGCAATATTCTCCGATTGGTTCCTATCTCGATCCCGTACCCGCCCAAATGCCGGGATATGAGAGTCAGTTAGTCATGGCTGGAGGAACGTTTATTGATGGGAGTACCTCGGAGTTTTCCGCTGATGGACCGTTGCGAGAACCTTATATCGTATTTTGCCAAGGGGGAACCCATTGGACTCATGTCGCGATCGCACTAGAAGCGGCGATAGAAGCAATATAGGGTGGGGGAAATTCGTCAACTTACAGCCCTCACCCCCAGCCCCTCTCCCTCTTCTTGGGAGAGGAGAGTAAGAGGGAAGTCGGGAAAGTAATGATTTGGCACACCTTATTTTATGAATTACAATTCCATCCAGAAATTGTAGGGGCGCATGGCGTGCGCCCAATCCGATCGGTCAATTAGACAAAGGTAAACGCCCTGCCAAAAGTGCTTTCGTGGCAGATTCTCCAGCTAGGCGCAACTGTCGCCTTAACTGCCAATTTAACCCACCCAAGATAATCACTTGAATTAGAAAGGCTTACAAAACCAGTCCAACTGATGCAAACCCTATATTAGTGATAGCTTCCCTAAAAACATTGTTTTGAAAGCCTTGCCCCACAAAGTTTCCAAGAATAATCATGTTTGCTTATCACCCTAGGTAAAGGAAAGCCGAATAATGTTTGTAGTTTTAACCCAAAGTGGTTGGTGAGACTTCAGCGCACTTTCGCTGAATTAGGCAAAGCATTATGATTGGCAAATAGCGGTTTTGATGCCGATTCACCGACACGTTTTAACTGACGAGTTAATTGCACCATTAATCCTGCGATTATCGCCCATTGACCCAATACACTAAACAAGACGGTGAAGGCGGATGTTTGTGCTAAAATGATCCAAGGCGCACCAAATACTGACGCAAGCCATAATCCTGGCAATTGTACTCCTGAAGTGAATTCCGTTTGTATGACGGATAAAATAAATAAAGGGACAAAAATCGCCAGACTCAAGGTACTTCCCGCCCAAATCAACGGTTTTTTGCGTCGGATTATCAACATCAATTGAATGAGAAGGGCGTAGAAACCGATTAAATTAGCACAAAGTAACAATCCCGCGATCGCTTTCACTTTGTCATCAACACCGATGGGAAACAGCAGTAACCAAGGGAACCAGACAATTGCTGTAATCCCTAAATTCACCGCGATCGCGACGGATGAAGGACTCTTTTCACCCCAAAGCCAATCCTGCCATGATACTGGCACATTGTTAACAGTTGCATGTTGACGTTGGGATTGCCCATACCTTGCCCAATCCAGCAAAGCTTGTCGTTGCGGCGAAATCGCAAAAATAACTCCTAACAAGAAAAATAGGCTAAACAGAGAAATCCCAAACAAGTAACCAAATAGCTGTTCTTGGCGGGCTACAGACTGATGGGGAAGTGACCACAATAATCCCAATAGCCAAATCTGAACGCCTCCCACTAACCAGTAACTCTGTTGTTTACTTAACAGCGTACCGTTGGGATTGCGGAACATACGATTAGTCGCTTGCCAAACCCAGTATACGCTAACGCTAATTGTGATTAGCGTCCACAACGTTAGCGGCAAAGGTTCATGACCCAGATTCCAAATAAACCAAGACCAATCCCCTAAATCTTTATAGACCAAATTTTGCCAATCAAAAGACCAATCTAATAAACCAGTGAACGTACTGCCCAACCAAACTCCAACTAAACTAGCCGCCAACCCTTGATAAGAGGCTTGAGTTAAACAAGAATTCAGCAATCCTAAATTATAGAACAACCGACAAGTGACCATCATTAGAGCATAAAAACTGATCGTCCAGGCTAAGGGTACACCTGCAGCAATTCCTGCACCCCAATGTAGAGGGACAGCCAAACTTAATCCTAGGTAAACTAATATTGGTACACCCAGCATTTTTCCCCATAAAATACTCTGGCTGGATTGGGGTGTGAGGCGAATAAAATTGAGCGTACCCCGCCGCTGTTCTTTCATCCAATCGGAAATCAGCAAGTAGACGCCGATAGAAAATAAAGACAAGGGTAGAATCCAATTGAGTGTTCTGAAAATCATCAGCCAGTCAAATTCCCAGACGAATTCGACACAGCGATTATTAACATTACTCGTACATTTTTGGCTAGAAAACGATAACAAAATTAACGTTTGAACGATTAAAGACGTTGCCACAACTATTAATCCGTTGCGGCGCTGCAAACGTCCTCTGAGTTCTCGCATCAACTGGGGATTCCAGTCCCCCAGTCGGTTGATCGGTGTGGAAAACATGGGAAATATCTCCAAATTAAATGTTCGTAGTTGCGCTGTCTTCGCCCTAAAAACTTGAGTCCTCACAACCAACACTGAAATTATACTCTCAAGTTGAACGGGTTTCCTATCAGATCCCCGCCTTTTTCAAGAGTTGGGGATCTAAATTCAAGTGTTATCTAACGACGACTTGAGGAATGTCCCGCTAATAAAGATTGAGTGGCTGACTCACCAGCTTTGCGTAATTGCCGTATTAGCTGAAACGTTAATAGTCCCCAGATTAGGCATTCGGTAAGGAGTGCCAGAGCCATCATTGAGGTAGCATTCTTTATTCCCATTCCTATCCAAGGAAAGGAGGAAAATAGCCATGGAATAGGATTGTCGTAAGGATCAATTCCCCATATCGTCAGCATAATTGGTGGCAAGCTGAGGATAGCCACAATAGAACCCGTTGCCCACAGCGCCCGCTTGGGCGTTTTCATCATTAACATTAGCTGTGCTAGGGTGGCACAAATTAAAGTGATGCTGATGAAGAAAGCGATAGCTAGTAATAATTCTAGCCATTCTTCAATATTGAATGATTCTGAATTTTTCCACACTTCAATCCCAACCCAAAAGCAAAAAGTAGTTATCGCGATCGCTAAATTTATTCCAATGGCGAAAATAGCTGGACTCTTTTCTCCCCAAATCAAATCTTGAATGATTCCCCATCCTTTACGATTTATGACTTGTTGGCGATAACGCGCCCAATCTTGTAACACTTGGCGATGAGGTGAAAGGGCTGCAATTAAACCCAATAACAGTACAGCATTAAAACTAACGAAGGCGATAGCAGCATCGCCAGAAGAATCATGCCAAGCAAACCCTAATAGTAAGATTTCCCAACAAGTAACTAGCCAATAACTCTGCCCTTTACTCAGAATAGTCGCGTTGGAATTTTGAAACCGTCGCTTTAGGGCTTGCCAAATCCAACCCGTCCATAAGCCATAATTCAATAGAACAAAACTGACGATACCTAATCCGGCTAAACCCACAGGACTATGGAACCATTGCAATGTTTGTAGTTGGTTTTCTGAAAAGAGAAAGGATCGATAATGAAGTTCGGTTTGATTATAAAAATAGGGCAAAACTACAGCCGGAGAAAACCAATTCATCCAGTAAACTGGACTGTTAGAGTTCCAATTGTTTTGTGCTATCAGTAAGAAGGTAAAAACTGTGCCACCTCCCAACCATGATTGGAAGCCGTTTAACCAAGAACTCATTAACCCAAACAGCAGTGCTGCACTGTAGAAGCAGGCACAACCTGCTACCAAAACAGCATAGAAGCTGAAAATCTCTCCCAGGGGAATTTGGGCAGATACGCCTAACCCCAGATGCAAGGGAATTATCAGAATGGCGGCGAAATAGAGTAAGATAGGAACGCCTAAGAGTTTTCCTAATAAAATACTCTGGGCAGACTGGGGACTGACTCGAATAAAGTTAAGTGTGCCGCGACGTTCTTCTCCAGCTAAGTCAGCGATTAGCATATACGTCCCCACGATTAGCAGGATGAACAGGACAATTACACTCAAGTATCCAAACATTTGTCCATATTGATAGTGCCACCACAGGGGAATATCGAAGGCATCTTTTGGACATTGGTGACTTGTCTGTATATGGGTAATTTTTGCCTGAACGTCCGCTATACTGCCTTTGAGTTGATTAATTTTTTCCAAATCAAAGGATTCTGCACTGCTATAGCGAAAGAATTGGTCTTGAAGTAGACGATATTGTTTCTGTAGTTGAGGCAGTTTGTACTGATCTGCGAGGTAACTATCTCGTAGTTTACAGAATATTGAATCCCTGCCAACGTAGGGGTAATTACCAGGAGCACTCAAGCGAGTAAATTGATTCAATCCATAGAGGAACATCCCTAGATAGCCAAGTACCGATGCACCAACCGCGATCGCGACATTCCGCCCCTTCAGCCTTCCTTTCAGTTCCCGCAAGAGCTGCGGGTTCCACTCACCCAGTCTGTCTATTCCTTTGAGTAGCATGAGAACAGTCTCCTAAATTTGTTATTTGTCCTTAGTCATTTGTTATTCGTGAAAAAACCTTGGTCGGGGCGGGTTTAGTTACATCTGGGTGATGTCAAAAACGATAATAGTAAAACCCGCCCCTACAGTCTGGAAAACTTTCTAAGATACTTGCTGATGTCCTAGCTTTAAGAATATAGTTTCTAAGTCCTCTTGTGTACAGTGGAACTCAGTTAGAGGAATTCCCGCTTCAACTAGCGATCGCAACAACATCGCACTCTCTTCTGGATTCCCGGAAAAATCAACCTGTACCTGGTTTTTTGCCGGAATCCGTTCGATCTCTTGAACTAAGGGATAATTTTTCAGTTCAGCCGCCAATGCGTCCATATCTCCTAAACTGGATAGAATAATCTTTTGACGGCTAAGGCGGCGATAAAGTTCAGCTAAAGGCGCACTTTCCACAAGATAGCCGAGTTCCATAATCCCTACCGAGGTACAGAGTTCGGCTAAGTCACTCAAGACGTGGGACGAAATCAGAATTGTCATCCCCGCTTCTTGCAAGGTTTTGATAATTTCCCGAAACTGCATCCGGGCGATGGGATCTAATCCGGAAACGGGTTCATCAAGTAACAGTAGAATCGGTTCGTGAATAATTGTTCTCGCCAAACTTAGGCGCTGTTTCATCCCCCGCGATAGGGTAGCAATTAAGCTTTTGCGCTTACTGGTAAGCTGTACCAGTTCCAACACCTCCCGCAGGCGTTGGGTACGCCGGGGTTCTCGCAGGCGATAGAGTCGGGAAAAATAGTCAAGATAGTCCCAAACCGTTAAATCCTCGTAGACAGGGAAATCATCAGGGAGATAACCAATACGCTGCTTGAGTTTGGGGTTACTTTGATCCCGCAGCAAGCGATCGCCATTAATATAAATTTCACCCGTCGTCGGTTCCTCTGCGGCGGCTAACATACGGATTAACGTGGTTTTTCCAGCGCCATTAGGACCAATCAATCCATAGACTTCACCCGTCGCGACTTGTAAATCGATATCGTTTACGGCGATATGTCGGTCAAATTGCTTGGTCAGTCCATGGGTGGAAATAGCTAGGTCTTGACTTATGGGTGTCGGGGATGGGAAAAATGTTCCTGCTTCCATAGTTTGTGCTGATGGGATCTAATGTCCGCCAGTTTAACCTCTCTGAAGCAGAGATATATCTCATCCGGTGACACTTATGCACTTTGGATTGGGGAAGAGGTGATTGGGGAACAGGAAATGTGTCCCATTTTGACAAACTTTATCTGTAAAACCCGCCCCTACAATTGACCCTTCACCAGCTTCGAGGACATGTTTATGACTTTATCAACTGATATCGCGCCCAATATAAATAATATCTTGTTCGTCTTCTAGTTCGCCCTCAATTCTAGAACAGGAAAACGCCACCAAAATCTTTTCTCCTGTCTTAGTCTGACAAACAACCTCACTCGGATTCGTGCTATTTGGACAAGAGCCATTTTTGTGTAAAACTAAATTATTCAACTGCAGCTCGTCAATAATTAGGGATAAAGGTTTACCAATTAATTCCAAATCGCTATAACCAAATAAGGCATTAGCTGCTTTATTCACAATTTTTATAATCGTTAATTCATTGGTAACGAATAGAGCATCTCCCATATATTGAACAATTTTATCAAGGTATTGACTTGATGCTGCCCAAGCATCTAATAGTAAGCTTGTTTCATTCGATCGTTGAACTAATGTTTGTTCTAAAGTCATTCTTTCGGTGGTATTTTCACATAAAATAATTAACTTATTTCCGGTATTACAGTTTTCACTATCATTGATAATATACATATCAAAATAGAGAAGGTTGCCTCGTCCAGTAAACCGTCCAATTCCTTTTAAATCAAAGTTTAACTGTTGCCCATGAAGGATATTGATTAAAATCTCTTCCATGCCGACAATTTCAGGAAAACTCAGACGGACATCCTTACCTCGACTCACATCCTGAGGACGATCAGCAAACTGAGCGATTTTATCGGATAGTTCTACTATATTGAATGATTCATCCACGGCTAAGTATTCTATATGCCGAGAAAGTAATAATTTTTGAAAAAGAGGATGCATTTAACTTTATACTGCCTCGTTGGACTAATATATTAAGATTTATTTTAGCCTTAAACAATCATTGATATCAAGTATAAGTTTTTATAAGGTATATAATTTGATAATAAAAATTATTGTCAAGTAATCAGGATGTACCGACTGCCCCTACTATCAACGACTTATTTATTCTTATATTTATTTGGCAAGAAGTAAATATCCACTTACCTTATTTAATGTATTTTGTTGTTACACAGCCAGCCATTGTGTAATACACCCGATTGAATCCACCTCATCCAACCATTCGCTGAGCCAGCTTTAAAAAAATATCATCAACATTTACCCCCATTTTAGCCGATGTGGGATAGACAGCAATTATTCTATTCGGATAATTCAAGTGGCACTTTTCCAGGAAGTTTTGCTGTTGTTCTTCAGTAAGAAGATCCGCTTTATTTAAGGCGACGATGCCAAATCCTTTGGGATTTACAGATAAAAATGCCTGTAAGTGATCAGAAACATGATCGATTGTAACTTGGCGACTGACATCAGCCACAATTACCGCACTGCTTGCTCCTTGCAGGTACATCGGTGTCACCGTTTTAAATTTAGTATTTCCCTCCAAATCCCAAATTAGCATTTGTACCTGGAGCGCGTTTTTGGGCATTGCGGCTGGCACGTCAACGGTTTTTCGGGAAATCTTTACACCAACGGTTGACAGATACTTATCGCTAAACTGCCGTTCCACAAAGCGACGAATCAAGCTGGTTTTACCCACACTAAAATCACCCAGCATACATATTTTTTTAGAGATCAGGGAAGTCATCCTAGTTTCTTAACTCCAATCGATAAAGAATCTAGTATATATGACTACCAATATTTGAGCGATATAAAATATTTCTTGAGTCATTAGTTATTTGTTTTGGTTTCATCCGCGATCGCTTGAGTCAGGACAACGACTCCAGCTTTGGCAGCACAGTGGGATGCTAATTGTCCCACAGGTTACACAGCACCCCGCGATCCCACTGTGACAATTCGCCCATAATCCTGTTGCAGCATTTTTGCCAAACTATGCTTGCACAGCAACAAGGTTGTATTGAGGAATATTGACAAACTTTTGGTTATTCCGCTTGTCCATGTCATGAATCTGAACGAGTGGGTATCTTCATTTCCCAAATTACCGCCATTTGAGCAGCGATGAAGCTGCCCAACATTCCATTCAAGCAAGAATTCAGCTTTACCTTATCGGGTAGAAGCGTCAGATGTGTGGTACAAGTGGCTCAAGCCCATTCCCTAAGGGGACGTCCAAAAACAAATGACCGATGACCAACGACGACGAACCCATAACCAGATTTGACGGAGTAAATTTTTTACGATTCCTAAGACTGTTTTTCCAGTTCTGATTTCATGCGCTCTAAGGTCATTTGCATTTGATCAAACATTTGCTGAGGCGTGATGCCGAACTGACCGAGTTGGGTATTAAGTTGCTCAACTGTCATCTGAGCCATAAAATCCTCAGATAACTCGAAGCGCTTCATAAAAATTCGATAGCGCTCCATCATCGCTTCCATCTGATCAATGAAAATTTTCTTCCCTTCTCGGTCAAATTTGCCGTAGCTGCCTCCCAATTGGACAAGGGATTGATAATCTTCAAACAGTTGTTTAGCTTCTTGTTGGACTATCTCTGAATCAAAAAACCCCATAGCTCTTACCCGATCAACCGAGTGGGTTGTACTGCCGTTTCCAGTCATATTCTAGTGCAGTGTTGCACTTAAAGGAAACTTCGGTTATCCGTATTTAGGTGAGCAGGGGGAGCCGGGGTGTAGGGGCGGGTTTTACAGATAACATTGATCACTTGACTAAACCCGCCCTTGGGAGAGCATCTCAATATCATAGAAATAGGGTCATCCTCTTGCTGGATTAGTAACGGTGTCCTTTCGTCTGTTGTTAAAACCACTATGTTAAGCAAGCCGAAAAGTCGAAAAGTCGCTTCCTTACTAGCGTTTAGTGGGGTAGTGATACCTATTGCGGGACTCCATAAATTTTATCTGGGGCAACCTTGGTGGGGAATTTTTTATTTGTTGCTATTTTGGACACCAATCCCCAAAGTTGCGAGTGCCATTGAAGGAGTGTGGTATTTGTTGCAAAACTCGGAGCAATTCGACCAAAACTTTAATGGGAAGTTGATCTCAACCGGGGTGTCAGCGCCAAGTCAAACCCCAGAGGTTGATCCGGCGCAAGTGGGTGCGATCGCGGATGCGCTGCGACAACTCGACAAGTTGCGTCAGGAGGGGTTGATGTCAGAATATGAGTTTGAGCAAAAGCGTCGCCAATTACTGGATCGTATCGCGTGAAGTACCCCAACTTGCTTCGCTCTTATTTGGGGCTTCCAACTAGCAAGCAAGGACTACATCTCTATCACACCTAACTCTACTATCATCAGCCCATGCCTTAGAAGGTAGACCTAAGCAAGCTACTATCAATGTACCACAAAAGGTTTATTGCATCAGGATAATTTGGAAATTTCGTTCCTCAATTTCCTGCTTACGCTGAGAAAGGGGATTTACGCATACCGTGTTAAAAAGAAGATGGCACTGTTTGACTGGCTTTTATCGACGCAACGATTAAACCTAACTTGGCGCTCAATCCAAGCGCGGATTCAGAGCGATCCTTACTATCGGCTGCAATCGGCGCAAGACATTGAGGTGGCAGCGGCATTGGGAATTAAAATTGATGTCAATCAAGCGACAGTAGATGATTGGCTGAGATTACCGGGGATATCCATCCATCAAGCGCGATCGCTGGTTGAATTGGCAAGGAGTGGTGTCCAGTTTTGCTGTTTGGAGGATATTGCGGCGGCGTTAAGTATCCCTGTCGGGCGGTTGCAGCCGTTACAACCGATTCTAAGCTTTTGTTACTATGATGCCGAAAGTCCAGCAACACCTGTGCCGATTCATGCTAATACAGCATCCGTGGAACAACTTAGCCGAATTCCCGGAGTTGATTTGTTTTTAGCCAGAGCGATCGTGCAAAATCGGCAAGAGATGGGCAACTATCGGAATTTAGCCGACTTGCAGCGACGCCTTGCCCTTCCCCCGGAACTGATATCTGAGATAATGTACTATCTGCGGTTTTGATCGGAAAAAACAAATGCCCTGGTTCGTCAAGATAGAAGAAGGCATCGTCGATAAACCGACGTTTGACCAATATGTTCCGGCGCATAAAGCCTATGTTCAAGACTTGATTTACAAAGGACACAAAGCCAAAACAGGTTACTGGGCTGAGCGAGGGGGCGGAATGCTCCTGTTTGAGGCGAGTTCCACAAAAGAGGCACAGGCGATCGCCTGTGCGAGATCCGTTGGTGGCAAATCACTGTGTTAGATACCAGCTTCACGAATGGCGGATTATTGCTGAATAAAAAATATCTCCGTGAACTGATCAATGTGGTTTAAAGATGTTATGCTAGTAACTGACTCGGATTCATGCAATCCCAACGCTCAAACCTTGTCAGAACCGGAAGGTAGCAGCAATACGAGATGCTTGGGATAGGCGTGAACTCCGGGTCTTCTCGTACCTGGCTCTACGGTGACGCATTATTTTTTATCGGTAATCTCCGGTTAACTTAAGTCCCAAGACTGCTCGCAGTGAGTTCTAATTTAATTTTTTATCGCCATAGTTCCACGCCTTACGTCTCTACTGGCTCCCCCTACTCCCCTATCCCTTGCCCTATTGAGTTGAATCCTGAGACCTAGGTGTAAACAAGGCAGAGCGCTAATCTCGCTATACTGCCAAATGATACCCTTATTTATTGGTTTAAGTTTCCTGGAGGCAGATCTATGACATCGTATGCAACCTCTTCTGCCAAAGCCGAGATGAGTGAACTTCGGCGTCTGAAAACCTTACTCCCCCCAGAATTGCAAAGCTGGGTCATGGTGGAAGGAACGACGGAGGTGAATCCTCCTTTGTTACGCACCGAAGAAATCGGTAGCGATGAAGTGGAGGTTCAAATTGATTTAGTGAAATGGGAACAGTTTGCCCTTGACCAGCGCAATCTCCTATTTTGGCACGAAGTTGCCCGAATTCAGAATGATACCATCCCCAAAGAAGGTTGGGAAATGGCAGCCCTAGCCATTGGTTTGGGAGGGGCTGTTGGGGAACTTTGGGTACAAGATGGATTGCTGCTCCTGTTGGCACTAGCCCTCTGTGGTGTTTCTGGGTGGAGACTCTATCAGAAAAACAACGGCGAGAAAACCCTCAAGGCAGAAATTGAGGCAGACGAAAAAGCGCTCGCCCTAGCTACTCGCTTTGGTTACACTCTTCCCAACGCCTACAAGAGTCTAGGCAGTGCCTTAAAAACATTAGTTGAAGTTACACCCAGTCGTCGTCAACGTCGCCGCTACGAAACTCGCCTAGCCGCCCTGAAAAAAAGTGCTGCTAAAGCCAAAGCCGAAGCGAAAAGCCAACGAGAACCCAAACTCTAAAGCTGACCGATCATCTTATGGGTTTGGGGGACAACGCGCACGATCCCGATATGGCGCTTCATCAACGCTTGCCATTCTAAAACCTGAGTAGGCATTGGCGGAATCATTGGTCCATGATGGGGTGTAGCTAGGGGCGTTACCGGTTGTAGAAACACAGGGATACTGGGGTTACAAGCTGCAACCAATTCGGCGGCTAACTCCAGTTCGGCTGCGTTCGTGGCTTGAGCAATAATCAGCTTCACAAAAACTTCGACGTCTGCATCACCACAAAGCTGTAGAAACTGACGATGGGCTTGCCAACACTCTTCCCCACTTACACTCGGCAGCTTCATATCCATGGCGATACAATCTAAATAGGGTAAGATCTGGGCTAGTTGCTCCGGGCGATGTCCACCGGTTTCCAAGTATATGGGTAAGCCAGTTTGGTGTCGCACCACGGGCAAGAACTCTCTTAAAAAGGGAGCCTGCAACAAGGGTTCGCCACCTGTTAAGCTAATGCTTTCATGGAGTCCTGGATAATTTTGCCGCTCAACCCATGCCAGTAACTGATCGCCGGTTACAGGGTTAGGATGAGCTTCAAAATCCCGATATCCAGGGGTTTGCTCCACGTAAGACAAACCGGGAGCTGTCCAGGTATTCTGACTATCGCAAAAATGGCAGCGCAAATCACACATTGCCAAACGGATGAATAATTGGCGGGTACCAACATTTAGTCCTTCACCTTGAATGGCAGAGAACAGTTCAATGAGCCGTGCGGTGAGTCCAGTCTTAGCTGACATTTTTTAAGCTTAATCGGTAAGTTCAAGTGAGTTTTTGGTTAAGTTGGCAATTGTACGACACAATATTGGTCAGAAACACAGGTGAATACCAACAATACAGGTCGTTATGAGTGACTCAATGTCCGAAGCGGATTTTAAAGTAATACTATTGCATGAAACTCCCGTTATGCAACTTCCGGCTCGCCTGAGTGTGCTTGAAGCTGTGGCTTTCAAAGAAACCTGCCAGCGCATTTTGCACAACTACCCCCTCCCGCAAAAAATTATTTTAGACTTTCGTCAAACGACCTTTATCGATAGCTGTGGAATTGGGGCGTTGGTGAACAATTACAAAAATGCGACCAGTAAGGATGTCGAACTGGTACTTACCAATGTTGGTACTCCGGTTATAGCCATTTTGAAAATGGTAGGACTCGATCAAATTCTAACAGTGGAGCTGCTGCCTGAACCAACTAAGTTAACAGCATTACCACCCACTCACCCTTCAACCCACTCTTGGATCAAACGCGGACTCGATATTGTCGGAGCAATCGTTGGCTTAGGAATTACCGCGCTAGTCTTTATTCCCATTGCTATTGCCATCAAACTTGATACGCCAGGTCCTATCTTATTCAGTCAGATCCGTAAGGGGTGGATGGGCAAAGAATTTAGGATTTGGAAGTTCCGCTCTATGTATATCGGTAGTCAAGATATCAGTAAGGGCAAGATTAGAGTTAAACCTTTGGATGAAAATGCCCCTGATCCCAGAGTGACACGAGTGGGTCGGTTTTTACGGAAAACTAGTCTTGACGAACTGCCTCAATTTGTCAATGTCTTGAAAGGGGAAATGAGTTTGGTCGGGACTCGACCCCCTACACCGGATGAAGTAGACTACTATGATGTACCAGAATGGCAGCGTTTAGATGTCAAACCTGGTATGACGGGGGAGTGGCAGGTCAATGGGCGAAATCAAATCCACGATTTTAAGGACATCATTGACTTAGATTTACGCTACCAGCATAACTGGAGCTTGATGTATGATATCAAATTAATTATCAAAACAATTTTAGTTGTGTTTTCTAAAAATAGTGGCGCGGCTTAGAGGGGCAATCGATTGATGCACAAGGACAAACCCCTTAAACAATCGCATCTCAAGGTAGCCACAGACATCAATGCTGTTGCTGAAATTCTCACTTGGTTTGATAGGTTAGTTTCCCGCCAATTTCCTCACCAATTTTGTGGGGATTGTCAAGTGGCACTAGACGAAGCCTTTGCCAACGCGGTTCACCACGCTCATCGCCACTTACCCCAAACCACCCCGATTGAGCTGGAACTGAAGATATTTGCTGACCGCTTGGAGATGCGGATTTGGGATCACGGAGAACCGTTCGATTTGCTCTCTAAGCTGGAGGCTTTACATCACAAAGGCTGTAACCTTTTAGAGGAAACAGGCAGAGGATTAATTTTGATGGAGCGATTCACGGATGAACTATCTTACCAACGCCTATCTGACCAGCGCAATTGTTTGTATATGGGAAAACGGCTCGTACCAGTGAGCCAACAGCCGTGATCGGGACTATGGAGCGTGAAAGCACAAAATGTTCAAGCTAACCCAAAAGTTGGGTTACTCTTTGAGAAGGCTGACGCTCCTTACGTCGCTATCGCTGCGCGTCACGCCTACGTACCTCAACACAACCGACAAACTTGAGATGCACCCCCGTGATCCGCCTCCATGAATCTGTGAAATCTGTGAATTTCTTTAGTCTACAGGCTGATTGCACTTATTTGTACCATGCGGCATTCTGATAAAGGCAACTACAATAGGTAGATTCTACAATGATGGTGTTTCTGATGCCGTTAAGCCGTGGAACCTGCCCTGATCACCAGGTTGAATATCCCCACTGATAGGCATTCGGCTAGTTTGGCGAAAAAATTAGTCCCAACTGGGTTCTTTCCCACTTGCTTTCCTAAAAGAAATTTATGAGAATTCTGATTTATTCCTACAACTATTTTCCTGAACCTATCGGCATTGCCCCACTGATGACCGAACTTGCTGAGGGGTTAGTGAAACGAGGACATCAGGTTCGGGTAGTTACAGGTATGCCTTGGTATCCTCAAAAAGAAGTCTATGAAGAATACCGAGGAAAATTATACTGCACAGAGGTGATCAAAGGCGTAGCTATTCAACGCAGTTATGTCTGGATTCACCCCGAACCCAGTTTAATTGACCGATTGTTATTGGAAGTTAGCTTTGTGGCGACGAGTTTTGTCCATGCTCTAAAGGGACGGCGACCCGATATAATTTTCCTGACGGCACCACCCCTGCCGGTTGCTGTACCAGCAGCACTTTTAGGATGGCTACACCGTGTTCCAGTGGTTCTCAATCTTCAGGATATTTTACCAGATGCTGCTGTACACTTAGAAATTCTTACCAATCCCAAGTTGATTCGCATCTTTTCTATTTTGGAAAAATTTGCCTACCGGACAGCGACAAAAATCAGTGTTATTGCTGATGGGTTTATTAAAAACTTGCGGCATAAGGGAGTCAATGAAAGCAAAATTGAGCTGATTCCGAATTGGGTGAATGTTGATTTCATCAAACCTTTACCTAAAGAACCGAATGCATTTCGTCAAGAGCATGGACTCAATGGGAAGTTTGTGGTCATGTATTCCGGCAATATAGCGCTCAGTCAAGGCATAGAAACTGTTATTCAGGCTTCTGTTCGCCTGCGTCATATTCCCGATATTGCCATTGTAATTGTGGGAGAAGAGAAAGCTCTAGAGAGATTGCAGCAAGAAGAAGCGAGGGCGCTGGTAGAATGGCAAGTTGAGATCCAGGAGAAAGCGCGATCGCAGGGGAAAGCACAAGCCAAAGCCTTGCAACAACTACAGCTTTACAAACAAACCTGTAAAGCAACCAATGTACTCCTGCTACCGTTTCAACCTCGCGAACAACTCCCGGAAATGCTAGCCGCAGCCGATGTGGGTTTGGTACTGCAAAAGCAAAACGTTATTGACTTTAATATGCCCTCAAAAATTCCTGTATTGATGGCAAGCGGTCGCGCCATCTTAGCTTCGGTTCCAGCCGGGGGAACAGCCGCCAGTGCCATCCACAGGAGTGGCGGTGGCATTATCGTCGAACCCGAAAATCCCAAAACTTTAGCCGCCCAAATTTTGGATCTGTATCTCCATCCGGAAAAAGTCAAAGCTTTGGGTGACAAAGGCAGAAAGTATGCCGAAGAAAATTATGCCTTTGACCGAGCGCTTGAGCGCTATGAACAACTATTTGCTTCCCTTCAGAAGCCTTAAGTTGACATTCCTACACTATAAAATAGGGTCAATGCCTATAGATAGAGCCAATCTTAACCTTGAGGAGTTTTGTGAGCAAATGCGGGATCAGGTTTTAACCTGGCTAGAGGATAATGTTCCCACAACCCGGATGCAGCATATTCTGAGGGTTGAGCAGATGTCTGTGGAATTAGCTCAGCATTATCATTTAAATGTGGAGCAAGCTGCTCAAGCCGGATTGATGCATGACCTGGCTAAATACTTTAAGCCAGAGCGACTCTTGCTAATGGCGAGGGAGGGAGGTATCGATATAGATCCTATTTGTGCCGCGACTCCTCATCTGTTACATGCTGATGTCAGTGCTATCGTGGCTAAAGAGTACTTCGGTGTCCAAGAAGACGCTGTACTCGAAGCGATCGCGCTGCACACTTTAGGAAACCCAAGGATGAGTGACATTAGCTGCGTTGTGTTTTTAGCCGATAGTCTCGAACCCGGTCGTGGTCATACACCGGAGTTGGAGAATTTGCGAAAAATTGCTCGAGTCGATCTGCACAAAGCTGTTTGGCTAACATCTGACTACTGTGTTAAACACCTGCTCAATACCAGTCGCCTGATTCATCCCCGCATGATCTTAACTCGGAACTGGGCGGTGCAACACTTTAGCCAAAAACCACAATTGACTCAGTAGGTCGATGGCAATAAACCGGATAATGTTACGTTTTATAAAAAATCCTCAAATTCTAACAAATGACAAATGACAAATGACAAAGGACAAATGACAAAAGACAATTTTCAACGATCATCTACTTTATTTGTCAATGAAAATCAAGACCAAAAAACTAACCCGGATCTGGCATTAACTATTGCTCAAGCGGCAGACGATCGCAAAGGCGATAACATTGTCATCCTCCGCGTGGCAGATATTTCCTATATTGCTGATTATTTTGTGATTGTAACTGGCTTTTCGCGAGTCCAGGTGAGGGCAATTTCTCAGTGGATTGAAGATCAAGTGGAAACGACTTGGCAACGGCGTCCTCTACGAACCGAAGGACAAGCCGATGGCAGCTGGCTGCTTCAGGATTACGGTGAGGTGATCGTTCACATTATGCTGCCTCAGGAACGGGAGTTCTATAATCTAGAAGCATTTTGGGGTCACGCCGAACATGTTGAATTTAACTCGCAACAATCGTAACCTGAACAAAAACTATGAGGGAATCGTCCGTTTCTTTCTGTCCAGTACCGACAGAACAACAACCGATTCATGAGTATCAACAGTTAAAAGATTCTTGGTTTTTTCGTTGGGCGAAGCTAGAACTGGGGGATTATGCACTCAAGCTGGCTTGGGTTTGGGGCTGGAGCTGGTTGATCGCAGGTCCAGTTGCTGCTGCTAGCTTTGCGCCGCACCAGCATCTGGTACAGTTTATTTTGGCAGGTGGCGCAGGTGCTGGCTTGTTTGTGATATTGGTGTTACTGCGACTGTACTTAGGTTGGTCTTACGTGCGCGATCGCTTATCGACCGAAACCATCGGCTATGAAGAGTCTGGCTGGTATGATGGTCAAACCTGGACGAAGCCGCCAGAAATCTTAAGTCGCGATCGCCTGATCGTCTCCTATCAAGTTCAGCCCATTTTGCAACGCCTGCAACGAACATTGGGTATTATCGCTCTCCTTGTCGTCAGTGGCAGCTTGCTATGGAATCTTTCTTGATATTTATGATTATCCTATTTTCCGCCCATGATATAGTCTCTAAGCATGACAAGGGTAAAACGTAATCAAGCACCAGCGATCGAAGTCCGTTTACTACGGGAAGGCATAGCCGAATCCACCCACCACGCTCAAGCCGTTCTCTGTGATGAGCGCGGGCGTGTGCTATCTGTAGCGGGCAATTCAGAAACATCAACCTTTATTCGTTCGGCACTCAAACCGTTTCAGGCTCTGGCAGTTACCACAACGGGAACCCTGGAACGATATAATCTCAACGACCGAGACTTGGCAATTATCTGTAGTTCCCACCAAGGCAATTTGGAACAGATACGTCAAGTTTTTAAGATTCTTTGGCGCTGCGATGTTGACCCGTCAGCGTTGCAATGTCCGATTCCACCAGGTAAGCAAAGTGCCTTAGAATACAACTGCTCTGGTAAACATGCCGGTCTGCTTGCCGTCTGTCGCCAACGCAATTGGTCGGTTGATAGTTATTTACAATACAATCACCCAGTTCAACGACTCGTTTTGAGCAAAGTCGCGGAATTGATGCGGATGCCACCGGAAGAGTTGATTTTGGCACACGATGACTGTGGGGCACCGACTTATTTTTTGCAACTCGGTCAAATCGCTACCCTCTATGCTCAACTCGCTTCCGGTGACAATTTGGCGATGGAGCGAATTGTTCGGGCGATGACCCATCATCCTAACTTAGTGGCAGGAGAAGGGGTATTTGATACAGAATTAATGCGATTGACTCAAGGGGAAGTGGTGAGTAAAGCCGGATCAGAAGGAGTTCAATGTATAGGTCGTGTGGGTGAAGGACTGGGTATGGCGATTAAAGTCATTGATGGAGCCAAACGCGCCAAATATGCGGTAGCGATTCAACTGTTGAAGCAAATGGGTTGGATTAGCCCCTCCGTGGCGGAAAGTTTGGCAGAAACCTTTATGCATTTCGGTCAGTTCAAGCGTCTAGAGGTGATTGGTGAACTCTCGATGAGTCTTTGAAATGGGTCATTGGTCATTGGTTATTTGTCATTTGTCCTTGGTTTGCACTTTTACCGGAAAAGCGATGGGTTTCATCTCCCACGCTCTTTAGCTGGGAGATGAAACCGAGCGAACCGTCTAGGTAGCGAATAAATTCGCCAGTCAAATAATTCGGATAACGTTCTACTATTGTGGTAATGTAAATACAAGTCGCGGGAGGGCATTCCGAGACTATAAACGGACGTGGAGAGGGTGTAAGACCTCATTTGGAGGCAACCTTCAGCGAAGCGTCAACCCCAATCAGCGACCACCCCTAAAAAGGTGGCGTGGTGAGGAATCCCCCGCGCTCTTTAGCCGGGGGAGGATGTCAAACCTCCGCTTTTTTGCTCGGAGTTGCCACATTTAGGAAATAGGTGTTATGCTAGGTAAAGCGACGCGGGATAGAGCAGTCTGGTAGCTCGTCGGGCTCATAACCCGAAGGTCGGTGGTTCAAATCCGCCTCCCGCCACCAAATTCAAAAAGCAAGCCCTGTAAACTCAACAGTCTACAGGGCTTGTATATTTTTGTGGTGGTTTCTAGCTCCTAAGTTCACCGTTAGATCAGGGCGCACGTCGATGCTATCCTACAGTTTTTCAGGCGATCGCACAACGAATTCTGCCCCAAATTCAGCATGAACCCTCCCAACCCCAACCCATCGCCCAAGTCGAAATTGTCGTCGATAACCGCGATGGCAAACTCTATCCTGGGGCGACAGGTTATGCCAAAATCTACTCAGAACGGATTCCCCTGTACCAACGTTTAGGGCGAGAATTAATGGGGTTAGTTCCCCTAGAGCGATTCCTTTGGGGAGCGTCAAAACCCTGAATCTAATGGCGAAATCATATTATATTGAATGAGCGATCACCTGCCTATCACTCACAATCCCTTGAACCGTTGCATGATAAGCAGGCATGAGATCCAGTACCAGGTTATAAAAGGAGCGAATCGGGGGGATTTGCAGTCGATCTTGTGTCGTTACTAACACCACTTGTCGGCTCAACGTTTGTTTCGGGGGTGATCCATTTTCAGCAGGAGTAGCCGCAATCGGGCGCACCGCTAGGGTGGGATCGCCTTGGGCTTCTACTAGGGCAGATCGGGGGAGCAGTGAAATTAATCTTCCCTGACGCACAACTCCCCGAAAAGCATCCAGGGAATTTAATTCTAAGCTAGCGTTGAGGGTGCCGCCTTGCCGGGAAAACAGATCTTGTACCAATCGCTGCATCCCATAGCCATCTTTAAATACCACATGGGGATAGCACGTCAGAGCATCCCAAGGTACTAGGGCATATTTGGTTAACGGATGATCGGCTGCCATTAAGACTTCGATAGGTTCATCATACAATTGCTCCGTCACCATCTCGGAGCTGGTGGTTAAATAGCGATTATTCATCACAATCGCTAAATCGACTAAGCCATCTTTGAGAACTTTCAGGGCGCGATCGCTCCCTAATGCCGTCACCCGAAGTTGCACGTTGGGATAATCCTGACAAAAACGTTGTAACACGGGCGGCAAGTAATGGGCGCAGACGGAGTGAATCGCGGCGACACAGAGTTCGGGTTGTTTTCCGTCTAACAAGTCAGTTAATTCTTGGGTGGCGGTTTTCCATTCATTGCAGATTTTACGGGCGCGAAGCAAAAAGCGATCGCCTCCTAGGGTTAATGTCGCCCGAGCAGTTCGATGGAGCAAGGGCAGCCCGAGTTCTGCTTCCAACGATTGAATTTGGCGGCTGATCGTCGATTGGGTAACGCCGCATTCACGAGCGGCTTGTTGAAAGCTGCCTGTCTCAGCAACGGCTAAAAAAGCTTGTAACTGCTCTAAACGCATGATGGCGTAGCGGAGATATATTAACGTGAGATCAGCTTAATCGATATCTCACCTCAACTTAGTAATACTTGATACGGCAGCTTCATCTCTGAACCGTAGTTGAGGTGGGCATTGCCCACCCTACTAGCTTGGCAAGGTTAAAACGGTGGTCAAGTATTTTCAAGGAAGCCTTATGATAGTAGCGATTCAGAAAAATTTTACCCACAACTTTAAGCTTGCCAGCCTACTACTGTTCACACGCTATCCGTCACACTACTGAAATTAAATGCCTTAACCCGTACCCCTGGCGTCACCCGACCACCAAAACGCTGTACTGTACTCAGAGCATCAACATCCCTTAACATGTCCGGCAGACTTTGGTTAAATCGCAGATTTTTAATCGGATAAGCAATTTTCCCCTCTTCAATCCAGAATGTACCATCACGGGTCATGCCTGTAACCTCTAAGGTACGCGGATTAACATAGCGCACATACCAAGCGCGATTAACTAGAATTCCCCGTTCAGTTTGAGCAATCAAATCGCTCAGGCTTTGGTCAGATCCAGACATAACGATGGGAAACAATGATCCTGTCGGTTCTTTCCCCTGCTGTTGCGCCCAATAGCGACTATAGGATAAGGTTTGAGGCACTCCATCCTGAATAATCTCCAGGTAGTGATTGCTCAACCCATCACCAAAAAAGGTTCCTTTCTGCAACAATGGATGAGCGGGATGGCGTTGCACTTGTACCAAGGGATTAAATAGGGGTTCACCAATGCGGTTCCCCCCAGGTTGACCCCTGTCATCGGTGCGAGACATAAACGATCGCCCTTCATCGGCGGATCGCGCATCTAAATTGAAGATTACCCAGGGGAGTAAATCCGCAAAAGCCGCATTGTCAAAGATGACAGGGTAAACACCCGGTGGAATTTCATGGGGATTACGTGCGGCAAAAGCACGCTCAATCAAGGGTTCTATCAGGGAATCTAGGGGTAAGTGATCGATCGCAAACGCTGTGCGCTGACTCCAACTCGATCCATCGCCAATTCGAGCCGTAAAGCTCAACTCCGCCTCCGTTGTGCGATCGATCGCGCGTAATCCCAGGGAGTTCCCCACGGCTTGAGCAAAGGCTTGAGTACTCAGCCTTCCAGAGCCTTCCACTCCCGCTTTAGCACTTTTAGCACAGATTTGCTGTACCATTTCTCCCCGTACTAAGGGGGATAAGGTGGCTGTGGCTTCGTCAAAAGCAGGAACACGCGACTCATAGACTTGGGGTTCGAGTAAGGGAACCCACTCTGGATCTTCTGGCGCAATCCGAGCTAATTCTTCTGAGCGCTGGATCGTATCTTTAATCGCATCGGGTAAAAATTCTGTGGTGGAAGCCGAGGCGCTGCGTTTACCGAAATAACTGGTAACCGTGAGGGTAAAATTATGGCGGCTGATATTCTGGCTAATTTGATTTTCCGAGAAGCGGCTGAGAGCAGATTCACTGGAACTCACGCTGACGAATACCCCGTCGGCTTGGGATTGCTGAATCACCGAATCCACTAGGGATAAAGCTTGGTCTTCACTGACTAATGTCGGGGCTGTAGCTAGGCTCACGGCGGTTTACTCTAGGGGTAGGGTGGGCATAGAGACATAATTTTTGATCAAATCTTTAAATTATCATAATTTGCCCAGAGGCGTAGGGTGGGTCAAACGTAACGTTCTGTTCCCGGTTCCCTACTCTCAACCGTTCACTTTAATTTGTCTGACGACTTCGCCAACTATGACCAACCCGCCCGATCCGTCTCCGTCTAATCCACCGATCCAGTCAACCAACAGTAATCCTGAGTTAATCCCATCCCAGGATGCTGATGAGGTGTCTGCTGTGTCTCAGACTCAATTCCCTGATCGACAAAATACTAATAGTAAGGCATTGGCTGATCCATCCATTGTCACCCTCAGCGCGATCGCGGTTTTGATTGTTGGCTTAGTTTTGGATAACAACTGGGTGATTCTCGCCGGGGTAATCGTGACGTTACTTCTCTCTGTATCGGTGATTTGGTCACCTTTACAGCAATGGTTCCAGAAGTCTCTCTCTTCCGAGCAGCGATCGCAACTGACTGCTCTTTTTGGTGTGATCGCCACAATGGTTGGGATTGCGGCTTTAACTGGCTTTACTAAGGCGTTTGATTCGGTGGGTTCTTTAGCGGAATGGATTGGTGCTTTAGGGCAAATTATGATTGCTATTCTCGCCGTATATATCGCTTGGCGACAGTATGTTATTTCTAAAGATCTCACTATTCAGCAAAATACAATTACCCAACAGCAAACCATTGATGCCTACTTTCAAGGTATTTGTGACCTCGCTTTAGACGATGAAGGATTGCTAGAAGATTGGCCCCAAGAACGGGCGTTTTGTGAGGGACGAACCGCCGCCATTCTCAATAGTATAGACGCTGGCGGCAAAGCGAAAGTCTTGCGGTTTTTGTCTCAATCCAAATTACTGACACCCTTAAAACGCGATCGCCACTTGGGACGTCCAATGCTAGATGGTTATGGAGGGTATCAAGAAGAGCGGGCTTATGGCGTGCGGGTTATTGCTATAAATGTTATGTTAGCCGGGGCTGATTTGGCAGGTACGGATCTGCGTTGGACAGAATTAAGTGAAGCCAATATGGTTCAAGCCAATCTGAGCCATTGTGACCTAGCCGGAGCGAATTTGTCTCGCACGATTCTCTATAAAGTGAATTTATCCGGTTCTGATCTCCAGGGAGTGCGCCTGTTCTATGGATCACTAGAAACCGCCAGTCCCCGCAGTCGTACTGAACCGCCTGATTATCGCACTGGCGTGCATACGGGTGCTGTGGTTGAGGGAGCGAATTTTACTGGGGTGCAACGGTTAGGGGAACAACAACGCCACTACTGCTGTTCCTGGTGCGGGGAACAGTCTCGTCGGACGATTCCGGGAGGGTGCGATGGGATTGCTAATAAATTAGGACGTTGACACTATACCTATGATATGATATTAGGTGTACGATTCGTTCAGCCTAAATAGGGGAAAGCTGAATAAGTGTTGTAGTGAGGGTAGGGAACTCACGGGCAGGGAACAGAAAACATGAAAAAAGTGTAAACTACTCCTTACTTTATAAGTCAAATGCCCGCTTCACGCTTGGCTGACTCAGACAGCGACCCAAAAGGTTCAATTATCCAATATTACATCATGAAGTGCAGAATCTGGGTATTCGGAGAGATTTATTTAGAGCAATACCCAGTTGCACTCTAATCGAGTCGAGTTAGGTAGTAGGGTGGGCAAGAGTTATAAACCTTGAAAACCTGCTATTATCGTTCGTTGCTCTTGCCCACCAAAAGGTAACTTGGGATTTATTACCAGTGCGGCAATATTTCAGTAGAACGTAATTTAGTATTAGGATTGAGGGTAGTGGATTACCTTAGGTTTAGTTATGGGGGGGATTATTGTGATAGTCGGTGGAATGAAAGCTTCAGAGATAGAACCCAAAACTATTCCCAATCATGGTATCTATATAACTGCTATAAAATCCGAAATCATTGGATTAGTGAGGATGAAACGTGAGAGTTGAATCCAGTTAAAACGATTCCTGAGTCAGGTTTGACGTTTTCTATGGTACATCCGAACTAGATTAAGTTTGGTTGAGAAAAGTATTCCATTGTCAGGAATTGGGGGTGCTTGTGTTGAGTGTAGGTTAAGGTAAAAAAATTGATTGGCGATCGCGTGTATGAAGGGCTTCGTAAGATTACTCTGGACTAGCTTCTGTTTCACCCCTCTCTGGATTCCTGCGGCTATAGCACAAACGGAGATTCCATTACTCCCAAAACCCGATGCTGTTCCTGAATATCACCCCTCCGTGGGAAGTTCTCTTCAAGCGCAAACGGCAGATTCTCCCCCACCTGTAACCCAAGATTTAACGCCCCCAGAAATTAAACCTCGCTGGGGAATTGGTTACAGTACTTCCGGTGCGGGATACGATGGTTTTACTCACTTGGATAGCTTTCTCCCTCTTTGGCAAACTCCCGGTAGTACGCTGACGTTTTTAGAGGGGCAATTGCAGTTAGATAATAGTGCAAATCTCGGTGGTAATCTGTTATTGGGACACCGCTTTCATCATCAGTCCCTAAATCGGATTTTTGGCGGTTATTTAGGTTTTGACAGTCGGAATACAGGAAATAATACATTCCATCAGTTAGGCGTGGGGTTAGAAACCTTGGGAGCGGTTTGGGATGTGCGCCTCAATGGTTATTTTCCCCTGGGTGATAGTCGTGATTTAGTGGATGAAACTGTATTTGATACTGGATTTCAACTGACAGATCGTTTCTTTGAGGATCATTTTTTAGTAGTTCAGGGACAACGACAACGGGGACAAGTGCGCCAATTTGAAGCAGCAATGACAGGGTTTGATCTGGAGGTGGGTGCAAGATTGGCAAAATGGGGTCAAGGGGGAGGATTACGAGGGTATGGTGGACTTTATTATTATGACGCAACCGGAAGTGATTCGAGTCTGGGTTGGCGGATGCGATTGGAAGTTCAACCCACGGATACTCTAAATTTTGGTGTGGCGGTACAAGATGATCAGATATTTGGGACAAATGTAATAGTTAGTGTGGGGGCGATTTTCGGGAAAACTCGTTCCCAAGCAGATGCTGGTATTTTATCCCGTTTGGGGGATGGCGTAGGGCGTAATTCGAGTATCACGGTTGATAGTCAAACGGAATCAGATTTTTCCAGCGAAGAAATTATTACCACCGCAACGAATCCCCAAACCGGTGAACCTTATGTGTTTCAGCATGTTAATTTAGGCGCGAATGGGGGAAATGGTACGGTTGAAACGCCTTTTGATACCCTAGATTCAGCGCTGGCGGCGACGCGATCGCAGGGGAATGATATTGTTTATGTACAAGAGGGGACGAATCCGGGTATTCCTGCATTTAAAATTCCTGATCAGGTACAAGTTCTATCCACAGGACCCATTCAGCAACTGGATACGGTGGAATTTGGTAGCGTACAACTTCCATTATCCGGTGCTGGTGTTCTTCCTCAGGTAACGGATACGGTAATGTTGGGAAATAATACGGTGTTATCGGGATTTGCAATAACTGGGGTAACCAATCCAGGAATTGTGGCGAGGAATATTTCAAATGGGGAAGTTCGAGACAGTATAATTAATAGTTCTAGTCAAGCTGGGGTTTTACTGGAAAATACTGGAGGTTCTATTTCATTTACCAATAGTACGATCGCGGGAAATGGGGTTCCTAGCTTAATTGTCACATCGGTGAATGATGTAGCGATCGCGAATAGTACTCTCACCAGTACCAATTCGGCTACTCAAGGGATTTCTCTGGATACAGTTAGCGGAATTTTCGATATCAGTGATAGCACAATTACGATTACAAATCCTACCAGTAGTGGTATCCTCGCCACGAATATCCAGGGAAGCGCTAGGATTTCAGCTAATCAAGGAAGTCAGATTACCACAGAGGGGAATCAAGCCGGAATTTACCTAAATGAAAGTACAGGTGAGATTAATTTATCCGGTGTAACCGTGTCAAGTACAGAGGGTGCGGTTGTGGAAGTGAGTAATATTAATAATGGCGCGATCGCGAATAGTACTCTCACCAGTACCAATTCGGCTACTCAAGGGATTTTTCTCGATACAGTTAGCGGAATTTTCGATATCAGTGATAGCACAATTACGATTACAAATCCCAGCAGTAATGGTATCCTCGCCACGAATATCCAGGGAAGCGCTAGGATTTCAGCCAATCAAGGAAGTCAGATTACCACAACAACAGCTAACGCGGGAATTTTACTCGCTGAAAGTCCAGGAACAATCAATTTAATAGGATTAGAGGTAAATAGTACTAATGGTGCTGCTTTAGTCGGAACTACTATTAATAATGCCACAATTTCAGATAGCACCCTTACCAGTATCAATTCATCAACAAACGGTATCTCTCTTAACGGGATTAGTGGTAAAGTTGATATTAGCAATAGTACGATCACAATTACTGATCCAGTCAATAACATTAACGGCATATCCGTTGGCAATATCACAGGAACAGTGAATATAGCTGCCAATGCTGGAAGCCAGATTACTCAAGCAAATCGGGGGATTGAACTCTTAGAGTCTACAGGCGCGATCGCGATTTCTGGATTTGAAATTCGGGATACCCAGAATAGTGGCATTTCCGGAACCAACCTTGGTAATGTTACCCTAGCAAATAACCGCATTGAAGGGGCAACTAATCGAGGAATTGTTCTACAAAACGTGAATGGCGAAGTCAGCATTACCGGAAATATTATCTTAAACACAATTGGGAATAATACTCAGATTCCTACGGGTCAAGGTATTCTTTTCAACAATGTCACCGGAAATGTTGAAGTTAGTATGAATACAATCTCTGGCACAATGGGTTTTTCTCGTGTACGTCCAATTCCATCAAGTGGACAAGGTATTGTGATCAATAATGATACGGGTTCTGTGAATATAACTATTTTCAATAATCAAATTTTTAATAATTATGAAGATGCAATTTTGTTTGGTTTTGGGCTATCCTTCCCTGGCAATCCCATCGTAAATTTAACAATTGAGGGAAATACAATAGAAAATAATGGCGGCAGCAATCCAACTCGAGGTGACGGCATTGGCATTGGTATTGAAGGTAATACAATCTTGGAAAATCTGACAATTTCGGGAAATACAATTAGAAATAATGGTGATGAAGGAATCGACATTCGCCTTGGCTCATTGAATCTTCCATTGTTTGTAAATTCCACGGCACAAATCCAAGAAGCAATTATTGAAAACAATATTATTGAAAATAATGCCCAACAAGGTATTAATTTAGAATTATTTGATAACACAGCAGTTTTTACCAATATTTTATCAAATATTCTCATGAATTTTTCTACTGATGTCATAGTCAAAAGAAATGACAATAGTGAGATTTGCTTATATCTCAGCGAAAATAGTAATAATTACACCTTTACTTTAAATGGAATAACACCGAATAATTCTCCTTGTTTTTAAGTTATTTTTACTAAGGGTGTTTGACTGGACAGGATATCACACGCCTCCACGACTTCTGGACAGTCACTCTCGACAATAAGTACTGAATTCTGTTCTAAGTGCTAGGGCGATGCATTCCAATCCTGCACAGAAGTGTAATAAATTCGGGTTAGCCACTAATGTCTCCCGCATCCCTGGCGGTAAATCAAATTCTAGAAACGTTTTTCCGTAAGAGACTTGGTACATAGAAAGTTGGGCGTATGACAAGTAGAGACGTTGCATGCAACGTCTCTACAACCTGTAGGAAAAGAGATTTATCCTATCAATAGGAAAAGGTTAATAACCAATTAATAGCGACTCATCCATCTGGTTAAACCGTGGCTAATTCCGGTTCGGGACACTTGCTATTGCGAATTCCGGTAATCGCCTTGGCATAATCATCCTGTCCAAACACACCAGAACCAGAAACGATCGCGTTAGCGCCAGCTTCCAAAACTTGCCAGGTATTGTCGGCTTTGAGTCCGCCATCAACTTCAATCCAAGGATCAAATCCGCGTTCATCGCAGATCTGACGCAACTTGCGAATTTTGGGAAGTACACCCGGAATGAAGCTTTGACCACCAAAACCAGGGTTGACACTCATAATCAACACCAAGTCGCAGACATCTAACACATAGTCAATCAACTCTAAGGGGGTGGAGGGATTGAGAACCACACCCGCTTGCTTACCCAATTCTTTAATCTGAGTCAGGGTGCGGTGCAAATGGGGGGAAGCGTTATGTTCCGCATGAACCGAAATAATATCAGCCCCGGCTTTCGCAAAGTCCTCAACATACTTTTCCGGTTCCACAATCATCAAGTGGACATCCAGAGGCTTTTTGGTAACTGGGCGAAGCGCTTTAACAATCAGAGGACCGATGGTAATATTGGGGACAAACCGACCGTCCATCACATCAACGTGAATCCAGTCAGCACCAGCAGCATCCACTGCTTGTACTTGTTCCCCCAGTCGGCTAAAATCGGCGGATAAAATGGAGGGGGCAACGACGATGGGTTTTTTGGATTGCGTTTGGGTCATAACTGGTGATACTCTCCTAAGTCCTCTGTTAGGTTTCATCTTAACAAAGTCTTTAGCAATCCCCTAACAAACAGTGACCTAATTGACTGAGTAGAAAGATCTAGCCCCTAAGCCGTCGTCATCAATAGCATCAACCTGAAGATGATTCAACTCAACACTAGGCAAGGGCGCGTTCTGCACAAACGTTATCATTAGTAGCAAGAAGTGGCTAAACCCACCCCGACAAAACTATATTTCAAGTTAGGAGAACCTGCCTTGGCTATGCGGTCGCTGATCAAAAAACTGGGATGGATGATTGGAGGTGTGGGACTCTCTACCCTGACCACCCCAATCTTAGCGTCACCGATTTCGATTGGAGAAGCCGGAATTGATGCGTTGCGACTCCATGCTCCCCCCTACAACTTGAGAGGTCATAAAATAGCCATCGGTCAAGTGGAAATCGGTAGACCGGGCTTATTTGGCGTTGATAAAGCTGTATCTTGGAATCCCGCGATCGCACTTGAGCGGGTTTTTTATCGCGATCTACCCGCGAAAGCAGATACAGATGTGGATACCCATGCAGCAATGGTGGCGGGTGTCATGGTCAGTAATGATAAAACCTTACCCGGAGTCGCACCGGGTGCTAAACTCTACGCCTCGGCTGTCGGTTCCCCCATCCGCAGTGGACAGCCAGAAGAATGCCTTTCAGCCCAGCACGTTGCTCAGCAAAATAGTGGTGATGTTCGGGCAATTAACTTCAGTTTTGGTGAATCGCTGCAACGAGATGCCAGAGGTTCACAAGCGACGCTCGATGGCAATGCCCTATTAACAAAATGTATTGATTGGTCGGCTCGGACTCATGATGTTCTCTACGTCATTGCAGGCAACCAAGGCAAAGGTGGCATTCCCATTCCCACCGATCACTATAACGGGATCACCACAGCCTACACCACCCAACGACAAGGACAATTTACGAAGGTAGACTTTGCCAACTTAAGTGATCTGCCAGAAGGCATTGGTCGGCGTTTAATTCAACGGGAAATTAATCAGGGAACTCGCCGTGCCATTAATTTAGTCGCGCCAGGGAGTAATATATCAGTCTACGACCTGGATGGCAAAATTGTCGAGGTGAGTGGGACAAGTTTCGCCGCGCCTCATATTACCGCCTCAGTCGCCCTAATTCAAGAATTCGGCGATCGCCAACTCCACGCCAATCAACCCCAATGGACAACCGATTCTAGACGCCATGAAGTGATGAAAGCGGTGTTACTCAACTCCGCCGATAAAATTCAAGACAAGGGGGATGGGTTGCATCTAGGAATGAATCGCACCCTGTTGAGCAAAGAGAATGACACTTGGTTAGAATCGGATGCTTATCTTGATGCCAAAATTCCCCTCGATATGCAAATGGGAACTGGACACCTGAATGTTTTCCGCGCCTATGAGCAATTTAGTCCGGGTCAGTGGAGTTCAACGGGGGCTGTACCGCCCGTGGGTTGGGATTATAGTTCAGTTAAGACTAAAACGTTTCAAGATTATGTCTTAGAAAAACCTTTAAAGGCAGAGAGTTATGTGGCATTGACGCTAACGTGGGATCGCTTAGTTGAGTTAAAAGATGAGAATGGAAATGAGGTGTATGACGTTGGCGAAAGTTTTCGCGATCGCGGCTTGAATAATCTCGACCTTTACCTCATGCCGATTGATGAAAACGATACCCGTAAAAGCGCCTGTGCTTCTGTAAGTGAAGTGGATAGTGTGGAACATATATTCTGCCCTGTTCCGGCTTCAGGTCGCTATAAAATTCGGGTTCAGTATCGTCAAAAGGAAAATGAAGAATCCCAACCCTACGGCTTAGCCTGGTGGACAGTACCCGAAAGATAGAATCTTTGCTCCAACACTATGCCTAGTCAGGCATGGCGTCTGTGTAGGGGCGGGTTTCACGACTATCTTTTACTACCTCGCTCAGATGTGAATAAACCCGCCCTGACCAAGGTTTATTGAGAAATAAACCCAGTATGACCACCATTTTTACGCCAGAAAAAACTGTGGAACCATCACTTTAGCTGATGTGTACGCTGCCTTGGTATATTATCACGATCATCGAGAAGAAATTAGACAGCAAATTCGAGAGGATAAAGCGTTTGCCCAAAAATTACAGGCAAAAACATCTTCTTTAGTTCAGCAGAAATTAAGGAATCGAAATGGCGGACGAACATAATTCGGTTCCACTTGGATAAAAATATCAGCCATGCGATCGCTTTGTGACATTAGGGGCGAGAATATAGAGCAGCCCAAGCCAGTTGAGCGGATTCCCATTGTTAATACCAAATCCGGGTTAGCTACCCCCGTTATAACCCAGTCCGCGCAGGCGGACTTAGTTTGTGTAGCAGCGATTTCAATCACCTCCTCTTGCTGATTCGTTACCAAAACAGCAACCTGTGGAACACCTCTAACCCAAATCAGTCATCCTTAAATAGAACATGGGTTATCGAGGTATACTAATGAATCAAAAGACACTCCGTCGCACAGGGATTATCGCCGCAGGTATCGTTTTAGCCGGATTACTAGCCGGGTTAATCAGCCAAAAAATCAATGCCCAAAACTCCCCAAACCCTCAAAAGCCAGAGTTAACCGCACAGCAACCTAATCCGTCTGTGGATACCAAAATCGTTGAAGCTAATACCAAATTTGGCTTTAAATTATTTTCTGAGATTCTTCAGCAAGATAGCAATAAGAACGTTTTTATCTCCCCAAACAGCGTCGCGATCGCGCTAGCCATGACGTACAATGGTGCGAACGGCGAAACCCAAGCGGCTATGGCAAAAGCGCTAGAACTTCAAGGAATGAGTTTAGCAGAAATTAACCAGGCAAATGAAGCATTAAAAACTACCTTAGAAAATGCCGATTCTGATATTCAGCTATCCATCGCTAACTCGCTTTGGGCAAGACAAGGTATCTCATTTAAACCTGATTTCCTGCAACGCAATCAGGAATTTTATGATGCTCAAGTAACCGATCTAGATTTTGCTAACCCTGAAGCTAAACGTATTATCAATAACTGGGTCAAGGAAAATACTAACGGCAAAATACCGCAAATTATTAGCGAAATCAAACCCGATGATATTCTATTCTTGATCAATGCTATCTATTTTAAAGGCAATTGGACGGAGCAATTTGATAAAGGAAAAACGGTAGAGCGTTCCTTTTATTTAGCCGATGGAACTCAGAAACAACACCCGATGATGTCTCAATCGGGAGAGTATCAATATTATGAAGATGACAGCGTACAAGCCATCAGTTTACCTTACGGTGAAGGACGGCTGAGTTTCTATGTCTTCCTCCCCCGTGAAAATGTGAGTCTAGATACCTTTGAGCAGCAACTCACTCCAGAAAAGTGGCAACAATGGATGAATCAGTTCGGTAAACGGGATGGCTCAATCGTACTACCACGTTTCAAATTGGAGTACGAAATTCAACTAAACGAAGCACTAAAAGCTCTAGGGATGGACGTTGCTTTTGATGCTCGGGCTAATTTTTCTAATATGACGGAAGAAGATGTCTTAATTAATGAAGTCAAACATAAAACCTTTGTCGAAGTGAATGAAGAAGGTACAGAAGCAGCAGCAGCGACTTCTATTGGCATGGTTCTCACCTCTGCGACTATTCCCCAAACCCCCTTTCAGATGGTGGTTGACCGTCCCTTTTTCTGTGCTATTCGCGATAATCAAACGGGAACGATTTTATTCATGGGTTCCATTCGAGAACCCAAGTAGAAACCAGAAATATCAATGTAGCTTGCTGGCTTAAAGCTCGTTCCATTCAGGTTAGAGTTGTTGTTTTTGGATAAATTAGTAGAAAATAGGGAAATACTCGAAAATGTAATCAGGAAGGGGAAATAATAATGGGAACGGCAACTCTTGTCCCGAACCAGTTCTCACTGGACGACTTTATGGTCAATCCTCCTGAGAAAATGGAGTGGGTGAATGGTCAACTGGTGGAAAAAAACGGTATGACACTCAAACATGGTGAAATTCAACTGAAGCTAGGTCGTTACTGGGACGATTATAAGGAGTCCAGTGGACAAGGTGGAAAAGTTTATACTGACGTGCCTTGTCGCACCAATAAGCAGGGACGTTCTCCGGATGTGGCATATCTGACGCCGGAACTGGTGGCGCAGTTTGGTAATGTGGCTACGTTGCCTCAGAGTTTTCCCTTGTGTGCTGAGATTGTTTCACCAACGGATATAGCCGAGACGGTGTTGCTAAAAGCACAGGAGTATTTAGAGTCGGGGGGTGAAGAAGTTTGGCTAGTGTTTCCGGAGAGCCGCTGGGTGATGGTGATGACGGAAAATCAGGGGTTGATGTTTACATCGGGTCAAGTTGTGAGTACACAGAAAGTCTTACGGGGTTTTACCGTGTCCGTGGATGAATTGTTGGCGTAAACAGCATCCTTTCCCATCCCCTCATGTTTCTCTATACACTATAGAAGTAGGCATTTTGCCAGCGTCACTCGTATCCTAGAAAAGGGTTCTTGCGTACTTGAAGGAGCATCAGTTATTATGCCTGACTTCGGAAATCTGGTTCAAAAAGCGTTTTATCTGGGCGTTGGTTTAGCCTCGTATGCCAGTGAGAGAGCCGGGGGAACAATCGGGGAACTGCGAACTCAAGCTCAAAAGCTGGCAGATGAACTGGTTGCTCGTGGTGAAATGACCACTGAAGAAGCTCGCAAGATGGTTGATGATATGGTGCAACAAGCTCAACAGCAGCAATCGGTTCAACCTCCACAACCGGAAAAGACGGCGACTGAACCTCGCCGGATTGAAATTATTTCCGACGACGAGGAGCAAACCTCTAGCGAAGAGCAGAATATTGACGCTATGCGCCAACAGGTTCAGGCGATGCAAGAGGAACTGCGTCGGCTCAAGCGGGAATAATAGAGCCATGTAGAGACGTGCCATGGCACGTCTGGAAACAGGGAGAGAATCAGTCCCTACATTTAAATAAGTGAAAACGTGCAAATTTAACGTAATCGCGGAAGTCCTCACCCTCAACAATAGTAGGGTGAGGATGGACAGCGGAAAATTGAGGCACGAAATTTCCAAATTACATGATTTAAACTCTATTTTTTAGTGTTATAATAACAGTAACCCTCCTAGGTCTACATGGTAATGCATGGGCTAAAGATGGTTGGGCTAGGTGTGATAGAGATGTAGTCCTTGCGCGTTAATGAACTCGACCACCGTTCGTGAAAGCGTCCAGAAAAGAATAGCGCAAGATGTCTAATGGCATTATCCGGTTAGAACTCTAACCATAAACCGCGAAAACCAAGCGGACTAACAAAATATCACTGTCTGCGGGAGGCGGACGGCTGCCTGTTGATGCTGAGTAAGACCATCACCGGATTTAGTTCCGGACTTTCTCGTTGCTGAAAGTACCCAACGTGGCATCGGCGGATGAAACGGGAAATCCCGAAGACGAATAAAAACAAGTTGGGGTACTTCACTACACGACAGCTTAATCTAACTTGTGTGGGTGGTGGTGTCGGCAAAAACTATTCGACTCAACCCCTCACGATTAGCTATTGTTGTACTATCCTAAACAAACACCTCCCTTAGCCATGACCTGACCTCTAGCTAAGCGAGGATTTGCCAAACGAGGAGAAGTTTTTACTATCCGTTCCCTTATGGATGAGTGGTCTAAAAGTTTTTTGGAATCCCTGGAATCATTGGTAGATGTAGTCGATGAGGTTGTCGTGGAAGTCGCGGACATCATCGAAGACTTTGCTGAAGAGTGGCAAAATACCATTGGTGCCGAAATAGATAAGTGCTTAGAGGATATCTTTGAACCCATTATTGAGATCTATTTAGAGTATGACGAGATAGATATTACTAATGAGCCTGACATGGGCTTTACCTATCCCGTAGATCCCACACCCGAACGACATCCTGCTTGTATCGGTTGTAGTCATTACCACGGTCAAGTCTACGGGGGAAATTTATTAGTCTGTGGAATGCATCCCTATGGTTGGGATGGTGAAAATTGCCCAGACTGGGAATCGAATCCTTCAATCTATGATGACTTTAACCCGTTTTAGCTTATCGGCGAGAAGCCTCACAAGCTGCACTTTTGTCATGGGTAAATAACAAATAACACATAACAAATAATCCTCTTCGCTGCTTATGACTTATCCCCCAACTCAGAACTCTGCTGTCTCAGATGCACCGACGATGAAATATGGCGAACGTGCCATTACTGAGGGACAGCTAATCACGTTCCCTAATCCTCGGATTGGGCGTCGTTACAAAATTGATATCACGTTGCCAGAATTTACCTGTAAATGCCCCTTTTCAGGTTATCCCGACTTTGCCACCATCCATATCCGCTACGTTCCTAATGAGCGGGTGGTAGAACTCAAAGCGATTAAACTGTATATCAATAGTTTCCGCGATCGCTATATTTCTCACGAAGAATCCGTTAATCAAATTTTGGATGATTTTGTAGAAGCCTGTGACCCCTTAGAAGTCACGATCAAAGGCGATTTTGCCCCACGGGGGAATGTACACACCGTCATCGAAGTCCAACACCAGAAAGAGGAGAAGCAGAAGAAGCAGAAAAAGCAAAAGAAGCAGGAGAAGAATTAGATCCTTGACGTCTTGAAGAAGATAAAAGTATCAATTACGATTTTCCGGATTTGTTGGTTCTCCTGATAACTCTGGTGAGGCTGAAGGGGGTGGAACCAACTCTGGAGTCAACGGCGAAGCAGGTGGAGAGGGTGAGGCGGGTGAGACATTGGATGGAGATACAGAAGATTCAGAGGGCGTGCGGAATGCCCACCAAATCGCTAGGGCTAGGATAGCCGCGATCGCACTTACGGCGGCTCCTATCTTGATCCAGGTGTATCGAGTATGGGGTGTAAGAGATGTCACTATTTGAGTCTCTTACTACCCAAACTAAACCTACCGACTCAACCGATGAAACTATCTACAAATCCATTTAACGAGATATAGGAATTCCGACGCCGTTTTTCAATTCTAGGGTTTGTGCTGGCAATGCTGGCGACTCAAAATGCAAGGGATTTACCCTCTCAGATGTCAGAGTTGACGCTAAAAATTGGGCGGTAACTTGAGCAACATCCTGTTGAACACAATAGATGAGTCGTTCGCGTAGATCAGGCATAACCGCTAATGCTCTTGTCCAATCTGGAATCTGAGCGCCTACTGGATCATTAAAATACTGCTCACCTGCGTGTAAAATAACCTGTTCAAAACATTCGATCGCGATTTCCTCTTGGTGGCGATCATAGAGTAAATCGTTGAAGCGAGCATCGAGAAAATACTTATGGGTGAAGCTTTGAGCTTCCTGGCGGAATTTGACGCGCAGCGCATGGATATGATCCATGGTAATCACCACTTGTTCAGTTTCGGTTAAGGTTCGCAGGATGGAACAGAAAATATCGCGACACATTTTTTGCAACCCCGAATTCACATCTTGACCCAAGGGTTGATGTTTATGGTCAAAAATACCTAAATCGATTTGGGCAATCTGTTTGGGTGCCGTAGTGCGATAAACTTCGGCGAGGAAGCCAATTTCTAAGCCCCAATTTGCCGGAATGCGCGTGTGTAGGGCTAAATCGCTAGTCAGGGCAAATTCACCGGCTAGAGGGTAGCGATAAGCACTCAGGTAGCGTAAGTAGTTCTTTTCGCCGAACACCTCCCTTAAAACATTGAGTAACGGCGCAACGAACAAACGCACCACTCGTCCATTAAAACTTTGGGGATAATTGCCTAAACGGGTATAGTAGGCTTTATTAAAGGCAATGCCGAATTCCTTATCCAGCAGGGGATAAAGCAGTTTGAGTGGATAGGAGCGGTCATAGGTAATAATATCAGCATCATGGAGTGCGATCGCATCAGCACTCAGAGACGCTACGCCTAACCCTAACCAAACCGCTAACCCCTTTCCCTTAAACTTCAGTAAATCCAGCCCCCTCTCCCGCACATCGGCTAGAAGCTGAGTGACTCGTGGACTATTTTCCCAAAGAATTAGGGTAGTTTGCGGTAGGGTTTGAAAAAATTGTAAGGTTTTGGCATAATCAGTCACTGTTGGCGCATTCACACAAACGATAACAGTCTTGACGAAAGCGCAAGCGGCGAGGTGGTCACGGATTTTAGCTAACGCGGGTCTTTCGAGTTCCTCGTAGAGCGCTGGAATTAAGACAGCCGTGGGAGATTCATCACTTAAGCGGGTTAATCTGGTTAAGAGAGCATCCAGATTACAGCCAAAGTCGTGAATCGTTGTGATCAATTCTTGCTTATAGTCCATCAGACTAGCGACACCTCTGCACAACCGTCTGATTATTCAATTAATTTGAGAATTATGCTGTGATAATCTATACAAACTGGGAACAGGCTCGTAGTAGGCACGCTTCGTGCCATCAACCTACTCCTTTCGAGCTCTAAAAATACCTACACTCTTGAAGCAGGGGAAGCCGGGGGAGCAGAGGGAGCCGGGGAGAGGAAAATAGGTAATCTTCTACCGGGGAGGGAGTAGTTATTTCCCGATGATCTGTTTTGGAACGTTATGTCAACTATTTTGAGTTACGCATCAAGTGGTAACAAACTTGACTAAACCCGCCCTTGGGGGAGAAAAAATTAAATTAGAGCTAAGAGCGAGCAGTCTTGGAACCCACCCTCACCATTTTGGCATATAGAGTCAAGGGTAAAATTTCATCCCGGCGATAGATATAATTTTGCCTGTAAAATAGATAATATTTTTGCATTATCAAAGGGAATACTTTAGAGCAAAATATTCTTATGTCTCAAACACGGAATGCAGGTAACGAAAGTAGTTGGATTGAAAAATTAGCTAGATTTGGGTACATAGCCAAAGGGATTGTATATGCCATTGTTGGCTTATTAGCGTTACAAGTAGCATTGGGCAACGGCGGGAAAACCACAGATACCAAAGGTGCTTTAAGCACAATTGCTGCCCAGCCATTCGGTCAGTTTATGTTAGCGGTAGTCGCCTTGGGTTTAATTGGATATGTAGTGTGGCGTTTCGTCCAAGCGATTCAAGACCCTGACCAGAGAGGCAAAAGTAATGATGCTGACGATATTGTCAGGCGTATTGGTTACGGTATTAGTGGTTTGATTTATGCAAGTTTAGCCTTCACTGCGATTCAAATCGTTGTGAAGGCGAATCAGAGTGCTAGCGGTGGAACTACAAAGCAAACTTGGACAGCCCGCCTGCTTGCCCAACCCTTTGGTCAGTGGTTAGTAGGTATAATTGGGGCAATTATTATTGGTTACGGCTTTTACCAATTCTATAAAGCTTACAAAGCTAAATTCCGCAAAAAAATGAAGTTGCATGAAATGAGTAATACTGAGGAAACATGGGCAACTCGTGCGGGAAGATTGGGTTTAGCGGCGCGGGGTGTAGTCTTTGTGATGATTGGTTTCTTTGCAATTCAGGCAGGTCTTCAGTATGATTCTAGTGAAGTCAGAGGACTCGATGGAGCGTTAGAAACACTGACTCGACAACCTTATGGAGCTTGGTTATTGGGAATTGTTGCCATTGGTTTAATTGCCTACGGAATTCACATGTTTGCCCAGGCACAATATCGGCGCATTCGAGTGTAAACTCACTACTATTTGGGATGGTCGAACCCATCGATCAAAACCTTTTTAGCTGAGTAAATTGCTGTCTGTTATTGGTTATTGTTGTTTTTTTTATAGAACGAGTATCATGTACTTGATTGTCTTAGGCGCAGGACCGGAGGGGGCTAGCTTAATTGACTTAGCCCTCAAAGATGGTCATGAGGTCGCCCTGATTGAAGAAGATGTAGAACGAGCCAGAAAGGTTCTCAAAAGCCACGATATTAATGTATTTCAAGGGGATATTGCCAAGGCTGATCTCCTGGAGGAAGCCAGCGCGGATCGGGCTGATGCCCTGATTGCAACAACGAGTGATGATTCCGCTAATCTCATGGCGATGTTTCTGGGCAAAGAGTACGAAATTAAGACACTGATTAGTATGGTCAATCATTCAAATCATCAGTCTCTTTTTGAACGTTTGGGAGTACATGTTCTCACTAATCCAGAAATGATTATTGCCAATTCTCTCTATCGGATGATGCAACATTCTGACAATGACTAAAAAGTAACTCAAAACTCGGTCGGGGCGGGTTCATTCCTATCCGGGTGATGCAATAAACGATAATAGTGAAACCCGCCCCTACACAAAACTCAAACCTATTGGTTATCGTGAATCAACGTATTAAAACAATCCTGCGTAACGTAGGTTTATTTCTTCATGTCCCAGGAATTATGGCATTAGTGTCTCTACCTATCGCCATTTTGTTGGGTGAATATTATGCAATACTGCCCTTCTTCTGGACAGCATTAGCGTCATTAGCGGCGGGACAAGGGCTTTATCGTCTGTTTCGTCATGCAGAAGCCTCACGCCTACCTCATGCATTGGTGGCTGTTGCCCTCAGCTGGGGATTAATTCCCTTTTTTGGTGCTATCCCATTGATATTAATTGCATCTCATTTAGCTAATGTTACTCTTCCTTCCATGACTATGCTGAATTTACAGGAACCCTGGAATGCCCTATTTGAAGCGTTTTCCGGGTTTACCAGTACAGGACTAAGCATGGCACTGCGCTCGAGTGATTTGCCACGTAGTATCCAGTGGTGGCGTTCCTTTATGGAATGGATTGGCGGCGTGGGTGTGATTGTGTTGATGGTTTCAGTCTTAGAACCCAGTACTGATGCTTATCAACTTTACTATGCTGAAGGACGCCAGAAGCGAATTGGTTTAACTGTCCAAGAGACGGTACGTCACATTTGGTGGATTTATCTCCTATACACGGTGGTAAGTGTCGTCTGGTTGCGCTTAGTCGGAATGCCGTGGTGGGATGCGCTGAATCATGGCATGACTGGCATTTCAACGGGGGGGTTTGCCATAACTGATAATAGTATTGGTTCCTATAGTCCCCAAATCCAGTTAGCTGTTATCCCGATCATGATAGCAGGGGCGATTAGTTTTCCCATTCACTATCAACTGATTCGCCAGCGAAAGCTATCAGCATTCTGGCAAGATACTCAACATCGGGCGCTGTGGATACTGCTAGCTTTGGGTATCGTGGTGATGGTACTCGAAGACTATTGGTTTAGAGGTCAAATTTTTTGGATTGATAGTATATTCCAGTGGGCTTCAGCCTTGGGAACCTGTGGTTTTAGTACGACAAACTTACGATTGTGGAGTCCCACAACTAAACTCTTATTAACGTTCGCTATGATTTGCGGTGGGGCTTCCGGTTCTACAGTCGGTGGATTAAAATTGACTCGTGTCGTATCCCTGTTCAAAGGGATTCTGTGGCGCTTTCAACGCATTACCCTAAAACCCCATCAGATGATGCGTTATGTACTAGATGGCGAAGTCATTAAGGAAAATGAAGCGAATCGTCGGATTGAGTCGGCGGCTGTTCTGGCAATACTCTGGGTGAGTTCAATTGCGATTGGTGTTGTAGTTTTAGTCCATATCGTTACACCTCAGTATAGTTTAAGTGACATTATCTTTGAAGCTGCATCAGCCCTCGGAAGTGTCGGCTTATCTACTGGAATTACCCATCCTAATTTGCCTTGGCTAGGTAAGTTGACGTTGATTGTCTTGATGTGGATGGGACGTTTGGAGATTATTCCCGTACTGCTTTTGCTGTCTTGGCCCCTAGGTGGCTTAGGCAAGATGATTGGCAGAAAAATTCATCGGATGTAACAAAAATTACACAAGTTCCCTCTCCATGGTAGTAGGGGCAATTCATGAATTGCCCCTACTAGTAGCGTCTGCTTTGTCGGTAAATTTAGGCAAACAAATTAGTCAATTTTTTTCTTGATTTCCTCTTTGAGATTCTCTACCGAATGTCGCACTTGAGCTTCTGCTTGTTTCGCTTTACCTTCCGCTTTATCTTCTGGATCGCCCGTAATCTCTCCCATGGCTTCCTGGGCTTTCCCTTCAATATTTTTGGCTGTGGCTTTCATCCGATCTTCAGTACTCATAGTGATATAATTATGAAGTTCTACATCCTCAACCATATCAAATCAGCTAGACTTGTACCTCTAGCTTGAGAAGTATTTCTTGAGGAATACGTATTTTTATAGATGGCATTGTTAATCAGGAGCTAATACAATATATGCTTAACTCCCTCGATCAATCAATTGAGCTTATTTTTCATTAAAGCACAGTCAAGCTCAAATCAAAGCCTGCATAATTTTTTTTAGGCAGTAATTACTCACTATGACTCGTTCCGCGTGCCTAATTTTTAATCCTGTTGCTGGTCAAAGAGACCCCGACGAACATTTAAATAAAATCGTTAATATTTTGAAGCCAGAAATTGAACTTGATGTTCAATTCACCACGCCCGAAAAGGATGCGGAGCAACTGACGAAAACTGCCGTTGAGCAAGGTGTTCAGATGATCATCGCTTCTGGAGGTGACGGGACTCTCTCAGCTGCAGGTGGCGCAGTGGTAGAAACAGGTATCCCCTTGGGTATTATTCCCCGAGGGACGGCTAACGCCATTGCTGCAGCGTTGGGAATTCCTGACACGATTAAAGCAGCTTGTAAAATTATTTTAGAGGGAAAAACCAAGAAAATTGATGTAGCCCGATGTAATGGGAAGCCGATGGTACTGCTAGCCGGAATTGGTTTTGAAGCCAAAACAGTTGAAGATGCAGATCGAGAGCTAAAAAATAATTTTGGTATGCTAGCTTATGTCTTATCAGGACTACAAAAGCTCGGTGAGTTGGAACCTTTTGAGGCAAAGATTGAGACAGACGAGAATACCGTTACCATTACAGCAGGAGCAGTAACGATAGCCAATGCAGCACCGCCGACATCAATTTTAGCTCAAGGACCGGCTGGTATTGTTTATGACGATGGACTTCTTGATTTAACCGTCGTCACACCCAAAAATCAAGTCAATGCAATTAGCGCCTCTTATGAACTCTTGCTATCGGCTATTTTTGGGGAAAGTGCCAAACATGAGGCTATTAAGTATATCAGAACTCGCTACGTTAAAGTGACCGCGAAACCTCCCAAAAAAATTGCCTTGGATGGAGAAATTATTGGCGAAACTCCAATTGATGTGGAATGTATTCCTGGAGGTTTAACGATTTTTATGCCGACGCAGGAAGACTAATATTTGAGGGTATTCCTGATTGGCTAATAGAGGGGGATCATGTCAGGGAAAGCACATAATGTTCAAGAATAGCGATGGCGTTGGGTTACTCTACCCTTCGGGAACTCCAAAGGAGTACGAGAAGGCTGACGCTCCTTACGTCGCTATCGCTGCGCGTCACGCCTACGTACCTCAACCCAACCTACTCTCGTTGACATGCACCCAATAGAGGTGGCGAAAGACTACCATTCAAACAAGCTAAACTATTGGTTCAAAAAAAGATCGATATAAATAAAACAGACGTGCCATGGCACGTCTCTACAGGATGACGGTATTAGGCGTATCTTTCTTCATGTTTGACAATGACCCAAACCGCATGAATGGAACCCGGAAGCCAAGCTAACAGGGTCAACAAAATGTTAATAAAAAAGGCTGAACTAATTCCTGTGGTCAGAAAAACCCCCACCGGTGGAAGAAGGATTCCTAAAACTATTCGGAGTAATTTCATAATGATTACTAAAGTAAGTACGTTGGTTACTCTGTAAATAGTAACGGCTATAGTCGGTTATTAGCCTCCATCTGGAGAATGATTTTGTCGTAAAATGAAAATGCAAATACCATAAATTAAGTGCAGCATTGAAAGCCGGAAGCATTCTTATACTAGCTTTTGTGGGACTTGTACCTGGGAGCATGTCAGGGACAGCACAGAACTCTCAAGTAGGTTGGGTAGAGCGTAAGCGTTACCCAACGGGCTCTCCCTGGAGTTGGGTTTCGTTCCAAGGGTCCAACCTACTCTCGTTGACATGCTCCCCTTGTACCTCGCAAGGACCTAACCCACCTCAATTTATCAAGAAAGCCAATGTGACAGGCTGTAAAATCTATCTCTATAGAGATGACGAGCAGACATATAAAGATAGATAGTAACAGTAGTATTATTTAACGCTTACCAGCGAGGACAAATTTATGAAGGCATTCTTTTTTACCTTGTTAGCCACAGGCTTGAGCTTATTGGTTGTTGACTTAGTTGTTCCAGGGGTTGACCTAGCCACATTTCCGGCTGCTTTATTAGGTGCAGCATCCATTGGATTGGTGAATTCATTTATTAAGCCAATTCTGTCTGTACTATCTCTCCCCTTGAATATTGTGACACTCGGATTATTTTCTGTGGTGGTCAATGGATTATGTTTTTGGTTAGCCGCCGTGGCTGTACCTGGATTCACCGTTGGTGGTTTACCCGCGTTTATTCTTGGTCCGATTGTCCTATCTTTGGTTAATACCTTCTTGAGTAACTACTTTGCTCAACGAGAACCTGAACTTGAGGTGTAGTCAGGACAATGCTGTATTGAAGAGTCGCCACAGTACCACTTTTAGAGGATGGTCAACAACTCACCGCTAAGTTCTAGCGAACTATAGCGGGAGCTTGTGAAAACAGGCTCTAGTAACAGGCTCTAGTTGACCAGACTAAGTTCTACGAGAACTACGTTATTCAGCTCATGACACCCTAGTATACGTGCCAGTACCATCCTCTGTCGTACAGTTTTAAACAGGTGTAGAGAGTTAAGCCAGTGAGCTGTACCTAACAAGGTTGGATAACATTGTCGAGGCAAACTTTACCAGTAATGAGAGTCTCAAAGTAATGCGAGTTTTCGTTCTAGACAAAAACCTACAACCTCTTGACCCAACGCATCCAGCGAGAGCAAGAGAATTACTGAACAAAGGGAGGGCTAAAGTATTCAAGCGCTATCCATTTACTATTGTCCTGCAAGACAGAACCGTTGAAGAATCAGTCACGCACCCACATCGGATCAAAATCGATCCTGGTAGTAAAGTAACCGGATTTGCAATCGTCCAAGAAGAAACGGGGCGAGTAACAAACGCAATTGTTGTCTCACACCGAGGGCAACAAATTAAAGATTCCCTCTTAGCTCGCAGGTCATTAAGAAGGGGACGCCGTAACCGTAAAACCCGTTACCGCCAGCCTCGTTTCTTAAACAGAACCCGTAAAACCGGATGGCTACCACCATCGCTGGAGAGTCGGATTGCCAACATTGAAACTTGGGTACGACGGATTAGAAAACTCTGTCCGATTTCAGCCATCTCTCAAGAACTGGTAAGGTTTGACCTTCAGCATATCCAAAATCCTGAAATTAGCGGGGTTGAGTACCAAAGGGGTGAGTTATTCGGTTTTGAAGTTAAAGAGTATTTACTTCAAAAATGGGACAGAAAATGTGCTTACTGTGGCGCTGAAAACGTTCCGTTCGAGATTGAACACATTCTGGCAAAAAGTAAGGGTGGTTCAAACCGAGTCAGTAATCTTTGTCTTAGTTGTCATTCTTGCAACCAAGCTAAAGGGAACAGACCCGTTGAAGAATTCCTGAAAAAGAAGCCTGAAATCCTCAAGCGAGTCCTAGCTCAAGCCAAAGCACCTCTTAAAGATGCTGCGGCTGTTAACGCTACCCGATGGGAATTGTACAGACGACTTCAGCTAACAGGTTTACCTGTAGAAGTAGGCTCTGGAGGTCGCACCAAGTTTAACCGTAAAACTAGAGGGATTGAAAAAGCTCACGCTTTCGATGCAGCCTGTGTTGGAGCGTCAACACCTGAAAGGTTATTAATTCGAGGCATTAAACCTCTCAAAGTTGCCGCGAAAGGACACGGAACTAGGCAGCGTTGTCGCCCTAACAAGTACGGATTCCCTAAAGCTCACGCTCAATCAGCCAAGTATTTCCAGGGTTTTCAAACTGGCGACATTGTTAAAGCTGATGTCTCAACAGGTAAGTTCGCGGGTCAATATGTTGGTCGAATTGCTATTCGATTTAGACCTAGTTTCGTCTTGCAGTTGCCAGCACAAAAGTTTGATGTACATCCCAAATACTTGAGAACTATTCATAAGGCAGACGGCTATGAATACCAATCCTGAAAACAATGATTCGCTATCGATCAATTTCAATGTTGGCGGCAATTCCCCTCCCGCTAACCTTCGGTATAACGGGAGTCCCCTTCCCGCATTAAAGATGGTTAGCGCCATGTATCCTAAAATGCAGTTGTGATCAGAATAACTCATCCCCAGTTCAATTAAATCACTGACTCTTAAGTTATCACTCGCTTTGAGTATAAATGCAGATAGGCTGACTCAAGTCAACTGAGTGAAAACTAGCATTCGGTTGAGCGAACTATAGCCAACGTCTTCTTTTATCCTAAATTGGGGATGGGTTAACAACTGTTCACCCTTATTTATCAAGAACATATTTTGAAGCGGTTTTGACGATAACTTGTAGAAAGCGGAGGGAAGCTATGACGGTTTTAGAGCGAGTACAGGAAATGTTTGATTATCTCTGGGGAGGTGTCAAGCGAATCTTTGGCGCTACCGATGACGAATATCCAGAGACAGGTGTTCAACCCTTTGAAGGTGATCCTAAGGAACGGCGATAAATTACCAAGTACAGGTTTAATATAGCCATCCTGTTTGAGTTGTGAAATGCTAGATGATCAGATCCCCGACTTCTTGAAGAAGTCGGGGATCTTGTCCTCATTCATTTATCGGTGAGGAGGATTTAACCCTTGATTTTGGTTACTAAAGCGACGCTCTAGACAGTCTACCCAAAATTTCACTTTTCAATACATCCTGCTGTTGATTGCTTTGAACAATCACGGCGACTTGATTATTAAATATCTCAATATACCGTCGATCGCGTTCATTAAAACTTGTCTTAAAATAATCAGGAACTTCAGGATAATCAGCGGAGTTATCCTCAGGAAAATTCCCCGGTTTGCGCTTGTTGAGTAACTGCGTCACTCCCAATAACTCCCCATCACGACTTAAAACCGGCATACAGAGCAAACTATAGGTGCGATATCCAGTTTCTAAATCCATTTGTTTGGCGTGTAATGCGCCAACATGGTCATACAAGTCATAGGAAATCATCATCAGTTTACCCGATGCTGCCACTTGACCCGCAAAACCCGTACCAATTTGACAGCGAATTTTCCCAACACCAGGAAGTTCAGTCCATAAATCACCACGTTGGCGATCAACTAGCCAAAGGATGCTGCGATCAGCATTGGTCAAGTTTTGCGCCGCATCCATTACTTTTTGCAGAATTTCCTGGGATGTCCAATTCCCTTGACTAATCGAACTAATGGCTAGCCATAACGCATCGATGGCTTGTCGCCCCTGAATGATACGCATTTCTCGATAAAAAGATTGTACCCCTTCCAGAATGGGGAGAATAGAAGGGACAGATTGAGCCAGTTGCTTTTCATCGGCTTTCCTAAACCCTTTAGGGTCAATGCGTTCAGATAACGGTGCGCCGCGATCGCTAGTGGGTTTCAGTTTATTGTACAATTCCATAATTGCCACCACATTCTGCTGCGAATTGACGATGGGATAGACTAAATGACTATGAATAAGATAGTCCTCAACTTGAGGGGTAGCCGTTTGAATTAATGTCGAGAGGCTTTGATGCTTATGATTCACTCGATGTCGCGTCAATTTGAATGTCAAGTCAAAATCTTTTCCATCAACAGCAATCTGGACTTCCCTAATTTTGCCAATTTTATCATCAACAATCAACGACCAAAACTCCTGATGATCGCTATTCAAGATAAAAATTGTACTTCGTTCAGCATCTAGGGACTTTGCTACCGATTTAGCGACAAAATTTAGCATGTTGTGCATGACTTCATCACTATGGTTGCCCACGGCTTGACTTAGCATAACTAGGGTATTATGAACCCCTTCTTTGGGTTGAATTTGGGCAAGCTGTTTTAATGTTTCATGGGTTTGGGCATAGTGCAGAATCACACCCACTCGCTCGTTAAACACTTGCATCGACTGGCAGTCATGCTCATCAAAACTCGCTTTAAATTGTGCAGGCGGTTGGGGCCAATCTTCAGGTTTATAGGACGGAAAATGTCCTGATTTACGTTTATTAACTAACTGCGTCACGCCAATTAATTCACCATCGGCGTTAAATACAGGCATACAGAGTAAACTACAGGTGCGATAACCCGTGGTGCGGTCAAATTTTCGAGAATTTGTTGCATCAGGATGATCGTAGAGGTCAAAGGGAATATTTAGGGGTTGACCCGTTTTCGCCACCTTACCTACAAATCCCACACCGACAGGGACTCGCATTTGGGTCAAGGAACCATCAGCTTGGGGAATTTTTGTCCACAAATCATGGCGATCGCGATCCAAAAGCCATAAGGTACTGCGATCAGCATTCATGAGTTTCTTTGCCGCGTCCATCACCCGTGGTAGGATTTCTTGAATATCTAAACTACTCTTATCGAGAGAACGAGTGGCTTCTGCTAAAGCGGCGGTTGCTCGCAGTTTCTTTGTGGCACGATAACAGGATTGACAGCTTTCTAGAATGCGGCGAATTGCTGGAATAAATTCTGCCAATTGCTTTTGGTCACGTTGGCTAAATCCGTGGCGATCAATTAACCAATTTCCCTGATTATCCAAGTGTTTAGAGCGCTTTAATTTGTTGAGTAATTGAATAACGGCAAGGACTTGGTGGTTTTCATTTGTAATTGGTAATGCCAATACATTATAGGTATAATAATTATACTTTTGGTCATATTCTTTAACCAAATCAGACCGAGAATCTTGGTAAACATTCGACCGGATATTAATTAACTTTCCCGTTTTGGCAACTAGACCCGCAATTCCTTCCCCTAATCGTACCTGAATATCTAGAAATTCACTTCCTTCATTCTCAGCCACGACTGACCAAAGTTCGGTTTTATCTTCATTGAGTAAAAAGATAGTCGATCGATCGGCGCTGAGTAAATCGCCGATTTGTAAGGTCACGTCTCGCAACACCTCATAAAGCGCCTGCGCCGAATCTCTACCATCGGCGACACAAGCTAGTTGAGAGACTAATAGTTTTCGCTCCAGTTCAGCCAGGGTTTTCTGAAATTTGGCATACTGAGGTTCGGGTTCTAAAGCAGCCAGGTGTTTTTTTAGCCAACTGGGGTTAAAAACTGACCGATAAATGCGATTGTGAACTTTTAAAATTCCCCCTTGCTTGACCACTAATCCTGACAGTCGCAATTCCATTTGTTCGGGACTCTCATCAGCAATAATTTCTTCGCATCGATTGGGGGATGTTCTCAACTCCGATATTCCCCGGATCGGGGATGAATGAGACGAGGATAAGATTTTTTGGTAAAGCTTTAAAAGTGGACGAGTGCGTTGTTCATTTCTGAGCAAGCGATCGCGAATGGTGCGTAAATGCTCCGGTTCATCGTGGCTTTCCCAGTTTTCCAGAATGCGCGATCGCACGAGTTGCTCAACCCAGTTAGATTCTTGTCCGAGCGGCGGTGCATCTTCAGCTTCGACGATTAGCTTGCAGAGTTTCTGGGTTAAAAAGGGTTGTCCCTGTGTCCAACTGAGTACCGCTTTCATCAGTTCCTGGGAGTTGGCGGATTTGACGGTTAACCCTTGGGTAATAGGTTCAGCTTCGTCTAAGCGAAAACCCGTCAATTCAATCGCTTCTCCACAGTTGAACGGAAGACTATAGGCTTGGGAACGAATTAAATCTGTCGGCGACGCCACGCCTAAAATGGCAAAGGTGAGGCGATTATATTCCGGTTGATCGGCACGATTATTATGACAAGCGCGAATTAAACCAAAAAAGTCATTCACAGAAAATGGCAAACGGAGAACACTATCGACTTCATCGACAAAGATAATTAATTTTTTTCCCAAAAGTGATTCATGTTTAAGGAGAACATCTTTAATAAATCGCACCAATCCCTGGGTACTGGATAAGCTTCCATAGTTGCACCACCAGCTATCAAAGTCGCCAATTTTATCCAGGAGATTAAAACTATCGGCTAGGGTATAGGTGATACTGCCATAAAATTCACTTGGCGTAATATCGGGACTAATAATTTCAGTTAAATCAATTGCAGCACAGGCAATTCCTTCCGACTGGAGTCGCGTCATGGTTTGCACTCGCAAGCTAGACTTCCCCATCTGTCGAGAGTTCAGGACATAACAAAAGAGTCCAGCTTTTAAGGCTGTATAGAGAGCGCGATCGGCTTGTCGCCAAACATAGGTGGGAGCATCAGCCGGGAGACTCCCACCGACTTTATATTCATACATGCTTTACTGAATAAGTCTGGTTGTGGAGGTAGGATGCAGGGGAAGCATGTTCCAGATGTGCCATGGCACTATGGCAAGCAGGGGGAGCAAACTTTGAGTATTCTTTGGTGAATCCTCGATAAATCCATAATAACTTTGTTGAAGCATGGTTTCCCAAGTGATTTGTTTGTGTAGGCATTCTGCTCCTGTACCCAATAAAGACGGTACAATCGTTTTATGTCCCTAGTGATTGGCTCTTAAGAGTTTTGAGGGCTTCAGGATGAGTCACTAAATAATCCTTGAGCCAGTCATAACCTCTGGCTAACAATTCCTCTAATCCTTCAACCCACCACAGGCGAACTATGCCATCATATCCAGCCGTAGCAATACGTTTTCCACTTTCACAAAAACTCACAGTTCTGATTGCTCCTTGATGATCCTGAAATTCAGCTAGCAATTGTCCGGAAATTGTCCAAAGTTTTGCTTTGCCGTCTGCACCTGCTGTGGCAATAATCTGCCCGTCAGGACTACAACTGATACTGGTAGCTTCTCCCTGATGTGCCTTCCATTCCCCTAAATGATGTCCCGATAAATCCCACCAACAAACAGTACCATCTATTCCTGCCGTAGCGATGCGTTGACCATCTGGGTGAAAGCTTATACTCTTGAGTTCACCTCGATTTGTGTTCCATTGAGTTAGCACATTTCCACTCACATCCCAGAGACTGATAATACCATCGGTTCCGGTTGTAGCAATGCATTTTGTGGGTAAGCTTTGCCAACCCGGACTACAAGTAACACTGTTGATTCTAGCAGAATCTTGAAACTCGTAACAGAAAATGACGTTATAATCAACACCCTCTAGGTTTTTGATCTGCCACTGTGGGTTATCAGGATTTGAAGATAAAAGAGAATTGAACAATTGGGTATTAATTGGCTGCGATATAACTCGCCACAGTCGCACCTTCCCATCGGCTCCGGCGGCGACAAGATAATGCATTCCTGGGCTAAAACTGGCATTTTTTATCCAACCTTGAGGATCATCTAATTGAGCCAATTGCTTCCCGGTAAGGTTCCATAAACGGATTTTACAGTCGGCTCCCACGGTAAAAATATGCTTTTGGCTAGGGGTAAAACTTACGACATACACCGTACCGTAATTAGTATTCCATTGAGTTGGATGCTTTGGAGACAAGTCCCAAATTTTGACGGTTTTGTCAGTACCCCCAGTCGCCATAAGTCGCTGATTTGGACTAAAGCATAGACTACTAACTGAACCTTGATGACTATGAAGTCGATATAACGGCTCCCCTGACAAATTCCAGACTCTAGTTATACCGTCTTCTTCTGCTGTGGCTAAATACTGCCCATCCGGGCTAAAATTCAACGTTGTAATTCCTGTTTCACCTTTCCATTGAGCGAATTGCCGCCCGGATAAATCCCAGAGTTGGATGATGCTTTTTTCATTAACTGTCGCCACCTTCTGTCCATCCGGGCTGAAACTCAAAGTTGTAATTCCCGTTTCACCTTTCCATTGAGCTAACTGCTGCCCGGATAAGTCCCAAACTTTGATCATGTCGTTTTCATTGACAGCGGCAATCCTTTGTCCATTGGCACTAAAGCTAACGTTGAACCAGGTAACGGGCAATTTTATCGGGACACGGGTAATCAAAACCTTGAAAGTTTTATAACCTGGGCGATAAATTCGCAGAGAAACTTTCGTTCCTTCATTCCCACTTAGAATGGTTAGAGCTTCTTTTAAATTCATATTGGAAACAGGCTGACCATCAATTGCCAAAATGCGGTCACCTGCTCTCAATCCGGCTTGGTGAGCTGGGGAATCCTGCAGGGGTTGCCTAATCTTCAAAACTTTGATATCTCGATTTATTTGTAAACCAACACCGATGAGGCTCGATTTTTCTGAAGTTGTTCGCTCACATTGAGCCAACCGTTGTCCCGCTAAGTTCCAAATACTGACAAAGCTGTCACCTGCTATCGCTAAATACTCTCCATTTGGACTAAAGGTTACACAACTGATTCCTACCTGATGAGTATTAAATTCAGCGATTTGCTGTCCGGATAAATGCCAAAGTCTAATTTTTCCATCCTCTCCAGCCGTAGCAATATGCTGATTATCTGGACTAAAAGTTACACTCCTCACTCCTGGTTTAGGAAGCTCCAGTTGAGCTATCTGCTGTCCAGATTGATTCCAGAGTAAAACCGTACCATCTATTCCTGCGGTGACTAAGTTCTGCCCATCCGAGCTAAAACTCATGTTGTTCACTCCATACTGATGCGCGTTGAATTCATTCCGCTCTCGGATGTGATCAAGAATCGTTTGTAGCGCCAATACTGGACGAACGGTGGGATAGTTTTCTAGGCAGCAATTATCCTGGACTAGGGAATACAATGCCTGTCCAGCTTTCATGGCTAACAGTAGAGCTTTGATTTCCTGTTTGGCAAATAAGGCTAAAGCTCTATCGGCTAACTGTAACGCCCTAGCCGCTATTTGATTAAATCTCTGAATTTCTATTGGTGATTGTCTCAGTAATGGTGTTTTCTTTTGGTAAGAATTCGCTTCTACTAATATCTCATCGACCCAATTGTTGTTAAAAACTGCCTGATAAATCCGGTTGGCGACTCTTAACTTTCCCTGCTGTTTTACCACTAACCCAGACAGCCGTAATTCCATCTGTTCTGGGGTGTCCTTGGCTTTCACTTCTCCTTGGTGTAAAATCTGTTGATAGATGAGCAGTAAGGGTTTCTGGCGCTGACTCCACTTGATGCGATCGCGGATTGTTCTCAAATGCTCCGGTTCATCGGCGGTTTCCCAGTTTTCGATGATATTTTCCCGTACTAACGCCTCTATCCCGTTCGATGATTTGAGAGTATTTAATTCTGACTCTTGCACAATTAATTTACACAGCTTTTGGGTCAGAAACGGCTGACCCCCTGTCCACTCCAATACCTCAGCGATTACCTGTCTGGGATGGCTGACAATTGTCTCTAATCCTTGCACTAATGGACTCACTTCATCCAAGTTAAACCCGCTTAATTCTATTGCTGTGCCAATATTAAACGGCGTACTCAGTGTTCTGGAGGCGATTAAATCTGAAGGTGTGGCAACTCCCAACAAACAAAATGTGAGGCGTTGGTAATCTGGGTTATCCACGCGCTGATTATAGCAAGCACGGATAAAGGCAAAAAAGTCATCCCGAAAGGGGATTTTTATGATACTATCGATTTCATCGATAAAAATAACGATGTTGTCGGATAACTCAATTAACAGCACATCATCGATAAATTCACTCAAGCGTTGTACCGGAGATAAAACCTCGCGATCGCGCCACCAGTTGCTAAAGTTAATCTTCCTGGAAAGTCGAAACCCGCGCAACAACTCAGACACCAATCCGCCATACCATTCTTCTGGCGTCACATGACTACCAATGCGAGTCATATCAATCGTGGCACATTTGACACCTTGGGCTTTTAGCTTTTTTGTCATCTGCACCCGCAAGCTGGATTTACCCATCTGCCGAGAGTTGAGAACGTAGCAGAATTCTCCATTCAGCAATCCCTGATACAGATCAGAATCAGCATTTCGCACTACATAAGTAGGATGCTGATACTCTAGACTTCCCCCAACTTTGTAGTAGTTCTTCTCTGACATGATATAAATTATAGTTAAATTCTCTGACCAATAAATGAAAAGTGGAGTGTTTTATCGAACGGGGCAACAAAGTTGAACGGCTACTGGCAAACCTCTAGTTTTTCTAAGGCTTTCGGATGAGTAACAAAGTAATAGTTGAGCCAATTGCAGCCTCGATAGAGCATTTCATTTAATCCCTCAACCTGCCACTTCCTGGCGGTGCCATCATTGGATGCAGTGGCAAGGTACTTTCCGTCGGGGCTAAAACTAACACTCGTTACTGCACGCTGATGCCCCTTAAATTCTGCTAGCGGGTTACCCCATAAATCCCACAACCGGGCAGTACCGTCTTCACCAGCCGTGGCGATATACAGTTCATTGGGGCTAAAACTCACACTCCTTACCCAACCCTGATGCCCCTTAAATTCCGCAAGCGGGTTGCCAGATAAATCCCATAATCGGGCAGTACCATCATGACTAGCCGTGGCGATGTATTCTCCAGTGGGGCTAAAGCTGACATTCGTTATCCAGTCTTGATGCCCTTTAAATCCCGTTAGCGGGTTCCCCGATAAGTGCCAGAATCGAACTGTGCCATCCTCACCAGCCGTGGCGATATACGGCTCATTCGGGCTAAAACTGACACTGGTTACCCAGCCTTGATGCCCTTTGAATTCGGCTTTTTGCTTGCCCGATAAGTCCCACAGTCGGGCAGTACCATCTGATGAAGCCGTAGCCATGTATTGCCCATTTGGGCTAAAGCTAACATCGGTTAACCAGTCCTGATGTCCTTTAAATTCGGCTTTTTGCTTGCCCGACAAATCCCACAATCGGGCAGTACCGTCTTCCCCAGCCGTGGCAATGTATTCTCCATTCGGGCTAAAACTGATACGGGTTACCCAACCCTGATGTCCCTTAAATTCAGCCTTTTGATTACCAGACAAGTCCCACAGTCGGGCAGTGCCATCCGATGAAGCCGTAGCCATGTATTGTCCATTGGGGCTAAAGCTAACACTGGTTAGCCAGCCATGGTGTCCTTTAAATTTAGCTTTTTGGTGGCTAAACAAATCCCACAACCGAACAATACCGCCCTCACTCGCTGTGGCAAGGTACTCACCATTGGGACTAAAACTGACACTGGTTACCCAGCCCTGATGCCCTTTCAACTCAGCGATTTGATTGCCAGACAAGTCCCACAACCGGGTAGTGCTATCGTCATGGGCAGTGGCAATATACTCACCATTCGGGCTAAAATCGACACTCAAGACTGTACCCTGAACCCCCCCTTGAAATTCAACGAGTTGCTTTCCAGACAAATCCCACAATCGGGCAGTACCATCAGCCGAAGCCGTGGCAATGTATTCACTATTGGGGCTAAAACTGACACTCAAGACTTTGCCTTGATGCCCCCGGAATTCAACGAGCTGTTTCCCCGATAAGTCCCACAATCGGGCAGTACCGTCTTCCCCAGCCGTGGCAATGTATTCACCATTGGGGCTAAAACTGACACTCCAGACTTGACCTTGATGCCCCCGGAATTCAACAAGCTCTTTCCCCGATAAGTCCCACAATCG
>NZ_JBKHUP010000025.1:0-75579 GCF_046565525.1 Coleofasciculus sp.
TAGTTCTATCTGAGTTAGGACGAATAGAGGAAGCGATCGCTAGCTACGATAAAGCCTTACAATTTAAACCTGATGACTCTATAGCTTGGAACAACCGGGGTTTAGTTCTATCTGAGTTAGGACGAATAGAGGAAGCGATCGCTAGCTACGATAAAGCCTTACAATTTAAACCTGATGACCATCTAGCCTGGAGCAACCGGGGTTTAGCCTTGTCTGAGTTAGGACGATTTGAGGAAGCGATCTCTAGCTACGATAAAGCCTTACAATTTAAACCTGATCATCATCAAACCTGGGGCAACTGGGGTAATACCCTGTTTGAGTTAGGACGATTTGAGGAAGCGATCGCTAGTTACGATAAAGCCTTACAATTTAAACCAGATTTGTATCAAGCCTGGGACAATCGAGGTTTTGCCCTATGTAAGTTAGGACGAATACAGGAAGCGATAATTTCCTGTAATAAAGCTCTGGAAATCCAACCAAATTACGCTAAGGCATTTTACAACAAAGGTTACTATTTTGCATTGCAAAACAATATTGACCTAGCCCTGGAAAACCTGCAAAAAGCTATCACGCTGAATCCCGACGAATACCGAGAAATGACAAAAACTAATTCTGAATTAGATAGTCTTTGCCCAGATTTGCGATTTCAAGCGTTGATTCAAGATGACACCGATTAACGTTATCAGTGATGCAGTTATCAAAGAGTTTATCAGCCTCTAGTCGTGTGGTACACCGAATTTGATAGATTAGCTTTAGGCACAGAAAAATCATCGGATCAGGGGCTAAAGCCCCGACTACGAAAGAACCCCAAAGGAGAACCACGATATGGCAATCTTACAACTCCAAGACGGAACAACCTACACCCAACTCAACGACATTACCCAGGAATTAGCCGCCCTGAATGTGCAACTCAATCATTGGTCAGTTGGCGATAATCCAGAGATTCGCCGCCTGTTGGCGCAAGATTCTTTAACTGATGAAGAAAAGGAACAAATCTTACAAGCGTTGGATAACTATTTTGAACACCTGAAACAAGCCGCAGGTTATCAGTCTCGCGATTTAATTGTGCTGCATCCCGATATCCTCAATCTGGACATAATGCTATCTAAATTTGACCGTTGTCACTACCACACCGATGACGAAGTGCGCTACATTGTCGCAGGTGAAGGGGTGTTCGGTTTCGTGCGTCCCGATGGTTCTCAGATGGAATTAACCGTGCAGCCAGAAGAATATATTAATGTCCCGGCGAATACAGAACATTGGTTTCATTTAACGCCATCTCGACGGGTGAAAGCGGTGCGCTATTTCACTACAACAGAAGGTTGGGTTCCGGAATATACGGGGACAGCGATTAATTTTGAGGCATAAATTTAGCCACGGTAGGAGCATAGCACACCTAATTTTATGGATTAAAATTCCGTCCGGAAACCGTAGGGGCGCACTGACGTGCGCCCTTTCCCGACACCCACGAGGGGGGTAGGGGGGAAACGTTCCCTCCCCTTGATGAGGGGAGGGTTAGGGAGGGGTTGTGTCAAAGTATTGCGTTCTGACAAGAGCTTAAGTTGACACCAATGGTTTAGGAACTAACACGACTTGTCACCAATAACTGAACAACAAAATCCATCCTTCGTCTTAATTAATTCAATACATCGTTAAATACGATTTTATTCCAGCGATTACACCAAGATGAACAGGATAAAACAAGTAAAACCATCGTGTTTTTATTCCTGCTTCCCCATTATGGAGGAGAATAAATAACGGTGCAATAACTCCAGCCAATTCGATAAAACCACCCCCAACGGCGACGTAAAGGATATGCAGTGACATATAAACCAACCACCCTTTTAAATTCAACTCCCCCGGCTTAAACTTTGACATTAGATAGACGATTGGCAACGTAAAGAATCCTGCCTCGAAACGAGCGGCTATGGCAATCGTGGTAAACAATAAAACAATAGCCGCCTTAAGCAGACCATTATTAACCTGTTTAGCGAGTCGAATCGTCGTCACGCCAGCCGCCAGCACGAACAAAATATTCAGGGGAGGAGTTGCTGAGAAAATTAAAGAATAAACATGAGAATAAATCGGTTGTGAGACAACTCCCAGAAGGATAAGTCTAAATACATAATTCCAAATATTTGAAGTATAGTTTTCGCCTTGTGCCGCTAGCCAAGCAAAGAGAGGGAAGCTCAAACGCCCAATAGCAACCATAATCGTTGCTTCCGGGAAAAATACCCGTCCGACATGATCGATAAGCATCAGCAGACAGGCGATTAATTTAATGTGAAATGAATTTAGCAATTTTAATACTATGTCTTGGTTATACCAAATCTAGGTTAACTACCCCCTTGATAATTCAGTCCGCGCAGGCAACTTAGTTTGTGTAGTTCCGCGATTTTAATCGCCGTGGCTTTCCCGGTAGGAGTGGGTTTAGTACAGTTACCGGTTTTTTCCCAAACGTTATCGGTGAAACCCGCCCCGGAGAGAATTTATGCCGTGATCCACCCTAAGAGCGATGAAGGATGCTGGTTGAATTACCTAACCTGGTAGCTTAGCAAAACCAATCAGAATATAAATAGGAGAGTTTACATGGCTGATAATTATAAAGCAGAACGCACGGTTTCTGCGGTATTTAAAGAACAAGATCAAGTCGATGCCGCCATCCGACGCCTGGTGAATCGCGGCGTTCCCTCAGATCATATCTCGGTGATGGGTAAAAATTTTCAATCTCAAACCCGAATTACCGGATTTATTAGTAAGAAAGATGTTATTTTAGGCGGACTCAGAACCGGGGCAATTTTTGGCTCTTTATTTGGTTCGTTCTTAAGTCTGCTAACCGGTGTGGGTGTTTTATTGATTCCCTTTGTGGGTCCTGTGGTGTCAGCCGGTCCTTTGAGTGCCGTACTATTAGGGGCAGCTAGTGGCGCCCTCGCCGGTAGTGCTGGCGCGGGTTTAGTCTCGGTACTGGCTGCTTTAGGAATGCCAGAAGAAAAAGCGGCGATTTACCAAACACGCCTGCAAGCTGGTGAATTTCTAGTGATGGTAGAAGTTCCAGCGGGAAAATCGGGAGAATATCAACTCTTAATGCAAAGTGCAGGTGGGGAAGAAATCCATACCAGCGATATGACGCTACCTCGCCCCTGTCCCGGCAAATGTAACGATCCTAGCGATTTGTCTCCCGAAGTGCGATCGCATCTATCTGAAGACGCTCAGAAAACATTCATTAAGCGCTACAATAGCGTGTACGATGAGAGTCAAGACCCGCTCCAGGCAGAACAAGCCGCTTGGCAGACCATTCATCAGCAGTATGAAGAAGATGAAAATGGTGTGTGGTCAAAGCAAAAGGTGACAGCTTAAATTGGGTTTGTAGTTTGTAGTAAAGGATGCGAGCCTTTTATTCTGTGAGGGAACAGGTGTCAACCTAACCGACAACCTTGAGTAATGGTGCGTTACGATTCACTAACGCACCCTACAATTTGACTAAAATTGTGGACGAAATTTTACCGTTAAATGGGGCGCACGTCTGTGCGCCCCTACGTTTTTTTCGGGTGTAAGGCTAATCCATTAAAATTCAATTCCCGGTTGCGCCTTAACTCCTTGTTCCCGAAATGGATGCTTCACTAGCGTCATTTCTGTGACCAAATCTGCCTGTTCAATTAATGCTTTCGGTGCGCCTCTTCCGGTTAAAATAACGTGAGACATTGCGGGCTTTTCCCCTAACCCTGCCAATACCTGCTCAACGCTTAAATATCCTAGTTTCAACGCCACATTAACTTCATCCAACAGCACTAAGCGAAACTCTGGGTTGTGGATAAACTCCAGCGCTTTTTCCCATGCGGCTTGAGCTTTAGTGATATCCCGTTCCCGATCTTGAGTTTCCCAGGTAAACCCCTCACCCATGGCGTGAAACTCCAACTGAGGCGTCTCCCCCTTGGCGGCTTTTGTCCAATGCTCAAACGCCGCCTTCTCCGCCGGTTCCCAGGCTCCCTTGATAAACTGGATAATTGCTACCCGATAGCCATGACCGAGCGATCGCAAAACCATTCCTAGTGCGGCTGTCGTTTTCCCCTTGCCATTCCCCGTGTTTACAATAATTAACCCTTTCTCGGTTGACGCTTGAGCCAGACGTTGTTCCTGAACCTGTTTGCGTCGCTGCATTTTTTCGCGGTACTGCTCTGAGGTTAAACCAGAGGCTTTCTCAGATTCCTCAAATTCGCTAGATTCCCCGTAGGAACTGGTTTTCATCACCAATCACTCAAGACATAAGACTAAGAATTCATTACTAACTGTAACAGTTCTTGACAAAGTGACAAAATAAACCGGAGCAGAATGATAAAATTCCTTAACTAGTTCGGCTCATAAAACCGGAAAACCAGCTGAATAGTCTTTCTTTTGCCCTGGTAACCAGGGCGACTGCGCGGGTTCTCCGATTGAGGAGATAAAGGTTAGTTTTCTAACCAGAGACGCTGAGCAAAACCAAAGCATCTTTTTGGTGTAGCGGTATCGGCGAATGAGACGCGAAGCCTACATGGTAATCGTTGATTGATTTAATGTAGGTAGTTCACATGCCCTATATCTTATACAAGATTGAGAGACAGTTATGGCAGAAGCAGAAAACATGCAAGAAACAGGACAGCCTACTCTATCTGGCAAACCGCCCATCTTCGGCGGTAGCACCGGCGGCTTGCTGACTAAAGCCCAAGTGGAAGAAAAATATGCGATTACTTGGACTAGCCCCAAAAAGCAAGTCTTTGAAATGCCCACGGGCGGTGCGGCGATCATGAATCAAGGGGAAAACCTGCTTTATCTATCTCGTAAAGAGCAATGTCTGGCTTTGGGCGCCCAATTGCGGACGCAATTTAAGCCCAAAATTGAAGACTATAAGATTTACCGGCTTTATCCCAATGGTGAAATTCAGTATCTGCACCCCGCAGATGGAGTCTTCCCCGAAAAAGTCAACGAAGGGCGTCCTTACGTCGGTAAGATTGACCGCAAGATCGGTAACAACCCAGAACCTGTTACCCTCAAGTTCAGCGGAAAGGCGACTTACGAGGTCTAGTTTCAGTAATCCGTTATCAGGCGAGTAGAATACCCATTCAGCACAGCTTGTTAGGGGGTTACTGACGGGTGCTGCACTGGTTAATCGGTTGCAGGTCTGTTAATTTGTTTGAAGGTTGGTGGTTCATCTGGGTGAACTGTTCAACCTTCAACAAAATTCGCCAGGATTCCCCCTCCTCGAAGCGAGTGAGCGTACCCTTCCCGAAGGCTTCGCCAACAGCTCACAAAGCGCAGGTGGGAGAGGAACCGTCAGGTGAAGTGTAGCAGGGTGGAGTCGTTGAATTTTGTAATTGGGGAATGTTCCAGACGTAGCAGGCTACGTCTGGAACATCTCATCTTCCTTATCTCCCTCATCTTCCCTACCATTCATAATTCATCCAGTTGAAGCCTATGATATTACCAGAGTTTTCTCAATTTTGCGCCCTGTCTCAACAGGGTAATTTTGTACCCGTTTACCAAGAGTGGGTGGCAGATTTAGAGACTCCGGTGTCGGCTTGGTATAAAGTCTGTACGGGTCAACCCTATAGTTTTCTCCTGGAATCGGTGGAAGGGGGAGAAAATGTGGGACGCTATAGTTTGTTAGGGTGTGATCCGCTATGGGTGTTGGTCGCACGGGGCGATCGCACGACGCAGATGCACAGGAATGGCGCTGTGACGGAGTTTGAAGGTAATCCCTTTGAGGCTTTAACGGATTGCCTTAGCCCCTATCATCCGGTTAAATTGCCCCAATTACCACCGGGAATTGGTGGGTTGTTCGGGTTTTGGGGATATGAGTTGATTCGCTGGATTGAACCTAGAGTTCCAGTTTACTCTCCATCTGATCAAGATTTGCCGGATGGATTGTGGATGCAGGTGGATAACTTAATAGTTTTTGATCAGGTCAAACGCAAAATATGGGCGATCGCCTACGCGGATTTACGGGATACTCAAGGGGACTTGGAATCCGCCTATCAGCAAGCCTGCGATCGCGTCCAGACATTGGTGGATAAGCTGCAACTCCCTTTGTCGAGTCAGGATACGGTTTTGGAATGGACGCCGCCAGGAACTACCAAGCAGCCGTTAAGCTATACCAGCAACACCCAAAAGGAACAGTTTTGTGCCAATGTGGACAAAGCCAAAGACTATATTCGCGCCGGTGATATCTTCCAAGTTGTCCTCTCCCAACGGCTTTCGGCAAACTATCAAGGTGATCCCTTTGCCTTATACCGATCCCTGCGTCTGATTAATCCCTCGCCTTATATGGCGTATTTTAATTTTGGCGATTGGCAATTAATTGGGTCAAGTCCGGAAGTCATGGTTAAAGCTAGCCGATTACCCACGGGAAAACTACAAGCCACCCTGCGTCCCATCGCTGGTACCCGTCGCCGAGGTCAAACAATCCAGGAAGATGAAGCGTTGGCGCAAGAGTTACTGCAAGATCCCAAAGAAATTGCCGAACACGTTATGCTAGTGGATCTCGGTCGCAATGATTTAGGGCGCGTTTGTACGAGTGGGACGGTGAAAGTTGATGAAATAATGGTTATCGAACGCTATTCCCATGTTATGCACATTGTCAGTAATGTGGTGGGAGAACTTGCCGAAAATAAAACGGCTTGGGATTTATTCAAAGCCTGCTTTCCCGCCGGAACCGTCAGTGGTGCACCGAAAATTCGGGCGATGGAAATTATTCACGAATTAGAACCGGAACGGCGGAGTGCTTATTCTGGGGTCTATGGCTGGTATGACTTTGAAGGGCAGCTCAATAGCGCGATCGCGATTCGCACTATGGTGGTTCGTCCTCATACATCTAGCACACATACAGTATCTGTGCAAGCCGGTGCTGGTTTAGTCGCCGATTCTAACCCGGAAAAAGAATACGAAGAAACTTTAAATAAAGCCAGAGGATTATTAGAAGCCATTCGTTGCTTACAAACAACCGACAAACGTCAACAGTCATAAGTCATCAGTCTTAGGGTAGGACTTCCTTTTGCCACTCACTCACACAGGCTTGTCACTGATAATTTATCAAGATCACCGATTGTCAAAGACTAGGATAAGGCGGTAGAAATAACAACCTGCTGAAAACTTGTCTCCCTTGTCCCCTAAGAGTGGGTTAAAATTTTCTGCGCCCCCTGCACTAGGATGAGGTTACAAATGAGGCAAAATCGGCTTATACTGGTGGGAAAGTCTCGTTGATACGGTCTAGATAGTATAACTTGAGAGAGAACCTGTAATACAACTTGAGAGAGAAATTTCAGATTTATTTTTGAGTTATAACTATAGTAGTACAGTACAGCGTAAATTGAACACCCATTCAAAAAAACTGTAAACTAGCCAGTGAAAACAGGCGTGTGACTTATGACTTCCAAGGTAGGGGCACTAAACTTAAGCGGGAAGTTAAATTAGGGGTCTTGCCAATTGGATTAAAAAGATTGCCTGCTCAACTATGAGCATTAAAAAGTCTTATATCCGGTTGATTCCCAAATCATCTGTAATAAATAAATGTGTAATAAATAGCTGTACTATTCTAGGTGAAAAAATACTTTGAGGTGAATGACATGCAGAATAAGCAAGCTGATAATTTTTATTTGAGCCAGTCTTCAATATCTTTGCAACAGATCAATACAGAACAACCATCACAATATCCATTTCGGACAAACCCCGGAGAAGGCAACTCTTCAGCCTTTGAGGAAAACGGAGGTTTATTATTTATGCCCCTGAGCTTGATGGTAATGGCTTGGGTTGTCTTAATTTTATTACGATCAAATTTATTAAAATCATTCAGGAATCGATTAACGCCCATCAAAGGTTTACATCAAGTCCCCTGCTTAAATTGCAAATATTTTAAAAATGATCCGTATCTGAAATGTGCTGTAAATCCCTGTGCAGTATTAACAGCAGAAGCTACAGATTGTTCTGACTATTGCCCAAAAGATAGCGAATAATTGTCTTTCGGAATCACTTAGAGCGTCGGTTGGTTTAACCCCAGTTAGCGACTAAAATGAAGGAATCAGTCATAAGAATTTTTTTTTGTAGTTTCTGTTACAGTTTTTTGTAAATTCTAGTATCATTTTCGATTGCACCGACTGATTTTTGAAAAAGCAGAAGGCTCCAGGAAAAAGAAAGTCAACGCCGATCCTCCTTTCTGATAAACTGACCGGAAATTTGGGTCACAAGCCTCCCCCTTCCAGAGGGACTTTTGTGTTATGATAAAAGTGGTTGAAAAACCCGCATTCGCTTGCAGCGATATACACTCATTATGAGTTGAAACCGGGACTGGGCCAGCAATAGGGAAACGACGGAAGGGCAATGGTAAAATCCAACCTGGAAGCAAAACAAAAGTATTTTTTGATGCTTTTGATCTAAGCGATACATGTAGTCGCGGGAGGGCATTCCGAGACTTAAAACGGACAGGGAGTGCGTGTAAGACCTCTGATGAGGCGGTGTGCGTAGAGCTGTCAACTCCATTCAGCGACCGTAGGGGTTTGGTTACCAAACCCCTACGGCGTGGTGAGGAATCACCTTTCTTATAGGAAGGTGAGGATGTCAACTTGGAAGTCTGCCGCCAACATGCCAATGTCAACAATGTGGACAGAGATAGCTGCCCAGATTAGCAACGTCACAGGCAAACCCTTTGAAGTCGTCAACCGCCGTCCGGTGAGTGGCGGCTGCATTAATCAGGGTTGTGCGCTAATCGGTGACAATGCTACATATTTTGTCAAGATCAACCAAGCCTCTCAAGTGAGTATGTTTGAAGCAGAGGCGTTGGGGTTAAAGCAAATGCTTCAAACCCATACCATTAGAGTCCCGCAACCGATCGCGTGCGGTGTCGCAGCAGATTCAGCATACATTGTCCTCGAGTGGCTGGAATTTGGCAGTGGGAATAACGAATCCTGGGTGGAAATGGGACGCCAGCTAGCGGCGATGCATCAGGCGACTCCTCCCCAAGGGAAACAAGGGCGCTTTGGTTGGAACCAAAACAACACCATTGGTTCAACACCACAAATTAACGATTGGATGGACGATTGGGCAGAGTTTTTTGCCGAACATCGATTAGGATATCAATTCAAACTAGCACAGCGTCGCGGGGGACATTTTCCGGGGCAAGATAAATTATTGATGAAAGTTCCCCAATTGTTGGATCATCAGCCAAAACCTTCTCTGATTCACGGGGATTTATGGGGGGGGAATGCCGCTGTTACCAAGTCAGGGGAACCTGTAGTGTTAGATCCGGCAACTTATGTGGGCGATCGCGAAGCGGATATTGCCATGACAGAATTGTTTGGTGGCTTTCCTGCGGCGTTCTATCGGGGGTATAACCAAGTGTGGCAGTTAGATTCGGGGTATAAGCAGCGCAAAACCCTGTATAACTTGTACCATATTCTCAATCACTTTAATCTCTTTGGCGGTGGGTATGGATCACAAGCCAATCGGATGATTGAGCAAATTATCGGCTAAAGTTTGGGTTAGGTGGATAAACGCGAGTAGAGACGTTGCTTGCAACGTCTCTACAGCTCCCCTAAGTGCCGCTGCACCTCTTATTTTGTCTTCGTTTGCCCTTTGGCTTGTTCTAAGGCAATTTCTTTGAGCGCTTGATAAGAATTGGAATTTGAGGTTCCTTCAATTGCCTTAACCGCTAAATCTTGAACCTGTTTCAGAGCCCCATCTAGTTGCTTGGAGAGGTTTTGAATGCGGACTTGCTGACTTTCAATGGTTTGTTGTAGTGATTGAATCCGTAGATCATAGAAGCGCTTTTGTCCATCAATTTCTAACTGTTGTAAATCTGCCTTAACTTTTACTTGATTATTCGCGATCGCCTTTCCTTGTTCTTTGGCTTTCTTCACCGCCGCTTCTTTTTCTTGATCAAAGGCGTCTACCTTAGATTTTAACTCGTCAAACTTCTGCTCCTGTTGTGCGATCGCCTTTTCTCGCTCCTCCCACTGCTGCTGTTGCGCTTGATGGGTTTCTTCCAGTTCCTTGTACAGGACTTTCTGTTGCTGTTCGTAAGCGTCTTGATCTAAATTGCGGCGCAATTCTAAATCATACTTGTACTCTTGATCCTCCCGTTGATGACTTCTTTCATGATCTTCATTCCGTTCTTTAATTGCCTGTTGATGCTCATCCTGCTCTTTTTGCCAAGCTTGCCGCAAATCTTGAATTTCTTGCTCTAAAGCTTCTCGTTGTTGACTGAGTTCTGCTTCAAATGCTTTGGAGTTTTCCTGGTAAGTTTCAATTAAATCATCCAGGGTATCTTCTTCAATTTCGATTTCGTCTAAATCATATAAGGCTTCAAGCTGTTGACTTTCTTCAGCAACCGCTTGTCGTAGTTCTTGTAGATTCGCGGCTTCCGAGGTGAGTTTTTCGGATAACTTACTAACAGCACTCCCAAATCCCAATTGCAGTTCAACCAAGCTATTTATTGTCGCCGTCATTTTATCAGAAGCGGCGGATATCTTTTTGCTAATGATTCCAGGAGGCTGATCATTTGAGGACGCACTGTTATCTTTAACCTCCTTCTGAAGCTGTTTCAGTTTCCCTTCTAATTCTTTCCGCTCTTTCCATAATTCTTCATAAGATTCGAGAATTTCAGCTTTGGTATTTTTGCTATTGGGTTTGCTTGCCATAATTTTTACCTGGGGTATTCTGATTCCTGTTCGAGTGTCGCTGGGTGGAATTACAGTGCGTGCAGAAGTCAAGAATTAGATGATTTGCGCTTTTATAGCCTAACAAATGACCAATGCTTAAGGACGATTTACACCATTAAATTGAATGACAATAACTTAATTAGCCTTTGACTTTTTCGGCATTATTAGCATTAGCTGAACTGTCAAACGCTCTCATCGCTAACGCCTGAGATTGCTTGAGGCTATCTTGTAGCTGAGCATAGAGTTGATTAATTTCTTCAGTCTGTTTTTGAATGGTTTCTTCTAGAGATTGAACCTTGAATTCATAACTTTGCTTGGCGGATTCCCACTCTTTCTCCAGTAACTCCGCTTTGACTTTGGCGTCTTGGTGAACGTCTTTAATCGCCTCTTCCCTGGCTGTTTTTACAGACTCGTCTAAGTCTTTGGGGAAGTTATCTACTTTTTGCTGATACTCTTTAAATAGAGGCTGACGCTCTTGCAGAATCTTTTCCCGTTCTGACCATTGTTTTTCCTTTTCTTGATTGGCTTCGCGCAGTTCTCGTTCTTGATTTCGTTTTAAGCTTTCATACTCATCGACTTCAATTTTGCGCTGACGTTCTAGTTTGTAGGTATAGTCAGATTCTTGCTGTTGTCGCTCTTTGGCTAAAGATTCATTTTCTTCCTGAACCTTCTGCTCAAATTCTGTCTGTTTTTTTTGCCATGATTTGTGTTTGTCAGCTTTATCTTTTTCGATCGCCTGACGCTGTTCTGTGGTCGTTTGTTCGAGTCGCTTCAGGTTTTCCTGGTGTTCTTGGGTCAGGATATGCAAGGCGTCAGCGACAACGCGAATTTGCTGCAAGTATTGTAATTGCTGAGTTTCTACCTCAATGGCTAACTTAAGTTCGTCACGTTTGGCGGATTCGGTAGTTAATTTTTCTGAGAGTTCGTTAATAATTGTGCCAAAGTCTAATTGTAAATCCGCTAGTCCTTTGACAATACTATCGACGGTGTAAGTTGAGGCGACTTCTAGAACCTGTTGGTTTTTCTGTTTTTCGGCTTCTTCTTCTTTGGTGGCAATTTTGGAGTCAATGGTTTTTCGTTGGCTCAGGATTTGCTCAAAGGCTTTAAAAATTTGGTCTTTACTGTCTTTGGTTGCAACCACAATTGTTCTCCTTATCCTGAATAACTTAAATCAATCGGCGATCTCATGTTCCCCAGCTTAGTCTCCAGGGACTGGGTGTGGATGTGATCGGCGCGTCTATGGCTGTTCACTTGCGATCGCTAATTAGTACATTTGTACTATAAACACTATACTCAGATTCTTCTACGACTGTCAAGTCCAGCAAGCAGCGCTAAGACAGCGTAGATGAGAGGTATATCGAGAATTTGCCGAAATTTAACAGATAAGCGTTAATTTTGCTCTATCAATTCCCTGAGGGGTTACAGCAGACAAGCTGAAAGCCGTATTCTACCGTTACCCATTCACACAAACCAATCCATCGGGCGAGGAAGGTGGTTTCGTCAAATGTTAAGAATGTTAAATAGAAAGAGATGACTCCGAAGAAAGACGTTTGCTCAAGGGGATTGGGTGAAGCTTATGAGCAGAGGCTTGTGGGTCTTTTGTCAAAAGATAGCTCCGCTTCGCTAACACCCCGACAAACGCCAGATGTGTTTCTTCCATCCAGAACGGATGCGGTTGCGTTCGTGGGAGGTTCTTAACAACGTTTCAATCAGGATACTCAAGGCATGAAAATCTTCATAACCATGGAAGCGCAACAACGCCGGAATCTACTCACTCTATTTGCTGCGGGTCTCCTGTTTTGGTCAAGTTTAGCTTCGATGCTACCCGCATTACCCCCTTACATTGAAGATATGGGGGGAACGACACAGCAAGTCGGGATGGTGATGGGTAGCTTTGCCATCGGCTTATTGGTGTTTCGACAAAGTTTGGGACATTTGGCTGATCACCATAGCCGTAAACTGGTGTTGCTGATTGGTACGATTGTGGTAGCGATCGCACCCTTAGGTTATCTGTTCGCGGATTCTATTGCTTGGTTAATCGCAATCCGGGTCTTTCATGGGGTTAGTTTAGCGGCGTTTACGACGGGCTATATCGCTTTGGTGACTGATTTGTCACCCGTGGGTCAACGGGGAGAGTTAATTGGCTATATGAGTCTGGTAACACCCTTGGGTATGGCATTAGGTCCAGCCTTGGGCGGATTACTTGAGGCTCAAGCCGGTTACAATGCTTTTTTTCTATTTTCCGGGGGGCTGGGTTTATGCGGATTTGTTTGTGCCACTCAGGTGAGGGAACCTCAGCGAGTCCAGGGAGCACAACAGAAAACGGCTAAACTGACCTTCAAAGGATTCTGGCAGTTATTAGCGAGTCCCCGTCTGCGGATTCCCGCCGTGGTGTTGCTGTTGGCTGGGTTGGCGTTTGGTGGGGTAAGTACCTTTTCGGCGTTGTATATCCGAGCAACGAATGTCGATTTAAATGCGGGCTGGTTTTTCACGGCGACGGCGATAGGGAGTTTCGGGATGCGTTTAATCGTGGGTCGGGCGTCTGATCATTACGGGCGAGGTGTGTTTATTACGGGAAGTCTGATTTGTTATGGAGTTGCCTTAACCCTATTTTCTCAAGCGCAAACGCCACAAGCCTTTTTGTTGATTGGTCTGATTCAAGGGTCAGGGGCTGGTGTGTTATTACCGTTGATGATCGCCTTAATTTCCGATCGCTCCGGTGCCCATGAACGTGGGCGTGTGTTCTCGGCTTGTATTGCGGGGTTTGATTTAGGGATTGCGATCGCAGGACCGGTTGGCGGTACCATAGCTCAACCTCTGGGCTATCCCGGCATTTTTCTGTGCGCGGCGGGTTTGATTGTCTTAGCCGTGATTATTTTTACCACTCAATCGAGCAAAACCTTATCTCATTCTCTCCGATTTGCTCTAGGGCGGGAGCGAGATATTTATGTTTATCGGGAGGTTGAGTCCTAAGTCCTAGTTGCATTCACTGACAAAGATAAGTTAAATCTCGATAAAATAGAAAGCCATTAGCAAATGTAGCAATGACTCCATCTCCTTCAGACTATGATCCGCAGTTACTTAAGAGCGATTTAGCGGCACTCATTGATCGACTGCCAAATTTGACTTATGAAAAATGGATTCAACGTGCCTTAGGTGTAGTCATTCGACTGACTGAGGAGGAAATTGAGCGCCTGGACTGGAAAATCCTCGCGGCGACGTTAGAGGATATGGAATCTGCTTTTCAAGTTTTCTATCCCTATCGTCACGTCCGCAAGGTCACGATTTTTGGTTCAGCACGGATTGACCCCCAGACACCTGAATATAAACTCGCAGCCGAGTTCGCCCGCTATTTAACCCAGCACGGTTTTATGGTCATGACAGGCGCTGGGGGTGGGATTATGGAGGCAGGGCATTTAGGCGCTGGCGCTAAAAATTCCTTTGGGTTAAATATTCAGCTTCCCTTTGAGGAAACGAATCCTTTTATTAAGGGAGATCCTAAACTCATTCGGTTTAAATATTTCTTTACCCGCAAACTATTCTTCCTTAAAGAAAGTGACGCGATCGCACTTTTTCCCGGTGGCTTTGGTACGCAGGATGAAGCCTTTGAATGTTTAACCCTATGTCAGACAGGACGATTAGAACCGGTGCCCTTGGTCTTGATTGATCGTCCCGGCGGTACGTACTGGAAGGATTGGGATGCCTATATTCGCAAACATTTAATTCAACGAGGGTTGATCAGCCCGGAAGATACTAGCCTTTATACAGTTACCGATAATCTGGAGGTGGCTTACGAGGCGATTCATCTGTTTTACAGTGTGTATCACTCCAGTCGTTATGTCGGCAATCGGTTCGTAATGCGTCTTAAATCGGAGTTGTCCGATGCTGATGTTGAACGGCTTAATGCTGAGTTTAGTGACATTGTAGTCAATGGTCAAATTGAAAAAAGCAAGGCTTTACCCGCAGAACTCCCCGATGAAACGGCGAATCTGCCCCGCTTAATTTTTTACTTTAACCGCAAAGATTCTGGGCGTCTCTATCAACTGATAGCTAGGATTAGTCAAATGGCGGCTGCATCCCCAGAAACGACTCATCCTGAGCGTAAATAAAGGGATTGGAGAAGTGCGAGAGTTTTGAGTTTTGATCCAACGCCCTTGCTAGTCGGAGGCGTGTGAATGTTCCAGACGTGATGACAGAAGCGTCTGAGTGTTGACCCTTTGCTGCACTCAAGGGAACCTGGTTTGTCGGGGCTCTTTTCACTACTATCGTTTTTGAACTAACCCAGATGTGACTAAACCCGCCCAGACTGATCCAACTCCCCCAGCTAAGAGACGTAGCATGCTACGTCTCTACATTGCTCCCCCTGCTCCCCTTCTTCTTGAAACAGATAAGGGGAGGGAGAAAAATTCACCCAAAGAAAATTATATTTTTCATTATAAAAATAATTGTATTTATTATTATTTAACATAATATATTTCTTTCATTTTTCCTCTATGAATCTTTAAATTAACTTCATTAAAGCCTGATGACAATTCATATTTAGCTTGCCACAATAGTCATTAGTGGTACCTACCGATAACGCTACAAGAATACAAAAGCGATACTGATTGTAGCCGCAAATTCATGATCTAGGAACAAGAAACCGTCTTGTTTTCGGTCAATGCGCTCAATAATAGGAGTTAAAGAATGACTTTTGCTGTTGATTTTGATGTTACCAATAACTGGGGAAGTGGCTTTACCGCGAATCTTTCAATTGCTAACAATAGCTCCAGCAAAGTAAATGGCTGGACTTTGGAGTTTGAAGCTCCCTTTGAAATTACCAATATCTGGGATGCGGAAATTGTTAGCAAAGAAGGCAACCGTTATACAATCCGCAACCTCAGCTATAACGGCACTCTGGCGGCTGACGGTAGTCTTTCTATCGGTTTCAACGGTAGCGGTACGAGTGCTGAACCAACTGGCTACAGTCTCAATGGAGAACCCCTTGGCACCTCCCCGTCAATACCCACTCTCTCTGTTAATGATGTAACCGTTACTGAAGGTGACACAGGTACTGTTTCGGCTGACTTTGTGGTTAACCTGTCTGAAGCGAGTGACCAACCTGTAACGGTTGAATACAGTACCGCCAATGGCACAGCGACGGCGGGTTCTGACTACACCGCCAAATCTGGCATAATCACGTTTGCGGCTGGAGAAACCTCTAAGATTATCAATGTGCCTGTAACTGGGGACACGAGGGTAGAGAGCAATGAAACCTTCAGATTTAACCTCTCCAATGCCAGCAACGCGACGATTGCTGATGCTCAAGGGGTGGGTACGATTCGCAATGATGACTCCAGCACTCCCCCAGCTAATACCTCCATCCGGATTCAAGCGGAAGACTATGTTAGTTTCTTCGATAAAAGCGCTGGTAATACAGGGGGAGGCTATCGTTCCGATAATGTTGATATCCAAGCCACTACAGATGTCGGTGGCGGCTATAATGTTGGCTGGATTCAGCAAGGGGAATGGCTAACCTACGATGTCAACGTTCCCACAGCCGGAACCTACGACATTGTTGCTCGTGTTGCCTCAGCGTCGTCAGGTACGCGCAGCTTAAAGGTTTCGGTTGAAGGTCAAAGCAAAACCCTAAGCTTTGGCGGAACAGGTGGCTGGCAATCTTGGCAGAATGTGACGGCTCAAGGTGTGAACCTCTCCGCAGGTAGCCAACAATTGCGCCTGGATATGCTTTCCAACTCGTTCAATGTTAACTACATTGAATTAGTTCCTAGAACCAGTTCACCCACGCAGCCAACCCTTTCGATTAATGATGTCAGCATCACTGAAGGCAATACTGGTACGAAAAACGCCACCTTTACCGTCAACCTCTCCGCCGCGAGTACTCAAACCGTCAGTGTAAATTACGCCACGGCGAATGACACAGCCATTGCTGGGTCTGACTATACCGCCAAATCCGGTACATTGAGTTTCACCCCTGGGCAAACCAGTAAGACGTTTACTGTACCGATTATCGGTGACACCCTGGATGAGGTGAATGAAAGGTTTAAAGTAAACCTCTCCCAAGCCACCAACGCGACGATTGCGGATTCTCAAGGTGTCGGCACAATTGTCGATAATGATGATTCTGCCCCAGTACTGTCACAGTTATCTATCAATGATGTCAGCATCACCGAAGGCGATAGTGGCACGAAAAACGCCACCTTTACCGTCAACCTCTCCGCCGCGAGTACTCAAACCGTCAGTGTGAATTACGCCACGGCGAATGACACAGCCATTGCTGGGTCTGACTATACGGCTAAATCCGGTACATTGAGTTTCACCCCTGGGCAAACGAGTAAGACGTTTACCGTACCCATCTTGGGTGATACAACGGTAGAGGGCAATGAAACCTTTAAAGTGAATCTCTCCCAAGCCACTAACGCCACGATTGGGGACGCTCAAGGGGTAGGCACTATTACCAATGATGATGTATCCCAACCCCCTCCTCAGCAAGGGGCTTTTAATTATGGAGAGGCACTTCAAAAGTCCATCCTCTTCTACTATGCTCAACGCTCTGGTGACCTACCTGCTCACAATCCTATCCCTTGGCGCGGCGATTCTGCCTTAAACGATGGCTCAGGTGTGGGGCGTAACCTCACCGGCGGTTACTACGACGCGGGCGACCACGTTAAGTTCGGCTTACCGGGAGCCGCTTCAATAACAATGCTGGGTTGGGGCGCGATTGAATACCAGGATGCTTATCAGCAAAGTGGACAATTTGAAGAAATTCTAGACTCGATTAAGTGGGGTACCGATTACATCCTCAAAGCCCACGTCACCGATAGCCAAGGCACTAAAGAGTTTTTCGGACAAGTTGGAGACGGTAACATCGACCATGCTTACTGGGGCGCTCCGGAAAACATGACCATGGAACGACCCGCCTATAAAATCGACCGCTCCAATCCTGGGTCTGATTTAGCAGGGGAAGCGGCGGCGTCTCTGGCGGCGGCTTCGATTGTCTTCCGAGATGTAGACAAAGCCTACGCGGATAAACTGCTCCAGAACGCGAAACAACTCTACGATTTTGCCGACCAATATCGCGGCACGTATACTGACGCGATTCCCGATGCGGGTCAATTCTACAATTCCTTCAGTGGTTTCCAAGACGAGTTAGTTTGGGGTGCGACTTGGCTGCACAAAGCAACTGAAGCGACGGGTAGTACGGATAAGACATATCTCAACAAAGCCGAAAGTTTATACCAGGGAATTGGTCCGGGGTGGACGCAATCGTGGGATGACAAATCTTATGGTGCGGCTATCTTGTTAGCTCAAGAAACTGGGAAATCTGCCTATAAGAGTGATGTGGAAGGCTGGTTAAACTCCTGGCTTCCTGGCGGTAGCACCCCAACCTATACCTCCGGTGGACTCGCATGGCTGAGTCAGTGGGGTTCCCTGCGCTACAGCGCCAATACCTCATTCTTGGCTGGCGTCTACGCGGATACGGTGAATGACCCCAACGGGAAATACTCTGATTTTGCTGAGGGGCAAATTGACTACATTCTCGGCGATAATCCCCGCGACTTTAGCTATATGGTTGGTTTTGGTGAGGACTATGCGCTCAACCCTCACCACCGTGCCGCTTCTGGAGTGACGAATATTAGCGATTCTCGCGATAATCAGCACACTCTCTACGGAGCGCTGGTTGGGGGTCCAGCTTCAGCCAATGATTTTGATTATGTTGATGAGCGCACGGACTTCATTCGGAATGAAGTGGCGATGGACTACAATGCTGGCTTAACCGGGGCATTGGCTAGAATGTATGGGGAATTAGGCGGACAAGCACTCGATAGTATTTCGGGACTCAACCTCGATAAGTTGAATGCGTTGACCGTTGCGGATGTAGTCGCTTCCTAGAGAAGGGAAAGCAGGATAGCTGAGAAATTATCCTGCTGCCAATTTGGTTTGATTAGAAGCAATTAGTGGGGGTATTTTACTACAAAGGATGTTTCAAGTATAGCAACCGCCATAGCGGTTAGGACACATCATTTAGTTCCAGACGTTGCCTGCAACGTCTGGAACAACAGTTCGGAAAGTCCTAATCGATGTGTCTACGGTTTTGTCCATTCTCCGATTGTTTGCTCAAAAGCCTTGTTCAAAATGGACTGAACTATTCCCTAGGGCAAGGTGCAAAATATAATGAATGCATAAGGTTTCCCTTTGTATCTGTGCAATCGGGCAGATATTTTATGGCACAATTAGGCGTTATTATACCATTGTCTACAGAAAATTAAGGAAATAAATCCCAAAACTGTATTGGGTTAAGTTAGCGATGACAACAATTGGATTTAAACGCCTACGTCTGAACTCTCATGCTCAGATTAAACGCTTGATTGATTTTCACGAGCAACGAATGAGGCAATTATCAAAAACGGTCGATAAAAAATATACCTGTCGATATTATGCTAACTCAGCGTTTTTGCTTTGTGCTGTGAACCCTCTTGGTTCCTGCGAACCCTGTCAAGATTATGAACCGGATGTGAGTTTCGACTAGAGACTCATCCGATAAAAATTTATCAATGGATAATTAATAATTGATAATTGACAAGGGTAGGGGTTTGGTAACCAAACCCCTACGGTCGCTACGAATTTAGCTTACGCCAAAACCCAGTGAACCAGCGTGCGAACTGGAAAACCTGTCGCCCCAGCATTATTGCACCCGTCTTCTTTATCTGCCCAAACCGGACCTGCGATGTCTAAATGCGCCCAGGATGTCTCTTTCACAAACTGCTTTAAAAATAGAGCCGCCGTGATTGAACCACCAGCACGAGGACCGGTGTTTTTCATATCAGCAATCGGTGACTTCATTCCCTCAAAATATTTCTCTTCCATCGGCATCTGCCAGAACTTTTCGCCCGCTTTTTCCGATGCTGTTTTGAGTTGAGCCGCTAGGGTGTCATCGGTTGTCCAAAGTCCACCAATATCATTGCCGAGAGCCACGACACAAGCCCCGGTGAGGGTGGCTAAATCCACCATCGCGTCCACCTCTAGCTTTTCGGCAAACACCAGAGCATCAGCGAGAGTCAGCCGTCCTTCGGCATCGGTATTATTCACTTCAATGGTTTTACCATTGGACGCGGTGAGGATATCACCAGGATGCAGTGCATGACCACTAATCATATTCTCCGTCGCGGCACTAATAAAGTGAACCTCCACATCTGGCTTTAATTGACCAATCGCCTTTGCCGCACCTAAGGTAGCACCCGCCCCTCCCATATCCATTTTCATGGTTTCGATGCCGCTACCTGAGACTTTCAGGTTCAAGCCACCGGAATCAAAGGTTAATCCTTTGCCCACAATCGCCACTTTTCGACGCGGTGTCCCTTCTGGTTTGTAGGTGAGATGAATAAACTTGGGTGGCATTTCTGAGGCTTGCGCCACGCCCAAAAACGCGCCCATGCCCAACTTTTCGCATTCTTCTCGCTCTAATATTTCTAGCGTCATGCCATAAGCGGAGGCAATATCCTGTGCCGTCTGTGCCAACGTCATTGGTGTTACAGAATTAGGAGGGGCGGCGACTAACTCTCGTGCTAAGATTACACCTTCACCAATCGCATTGGCTTGGTTAATTGCATCTTGGACATCACCGAGTCCGAGTAATTCAACCTGTTCTAATTTCGCACCCTTATCTTCAGGTTCCGACTTAAAGCGATTATCGACATGCAGTGCTAGAGTAATCCCTTCCGTTATTGCTTGAGCGCTGAGGGCAGCATCATTATTCGCCGCAGGTAGACTAATACCCAGGGTTTTGCTCTTTTGCTGCTTTGCCATCCGCGCGATCGCAGCCGCTGTTCGGCGTAAACTATCTACCGTTAGGGCATCAGATTTTCCCAGCCCAACTAAAATAACTTTGCGAACTGAGCTACCGGCACCCACACGAGTTACAGCACTATTGCCAACGCTTCCCTTAAATTCGCTTTCCTCAATCAGTTCCTTAAGCGTACCTGAGAGTTTCTGATCAAGCTGGGCTAAATCGCCCGTTAACTCCACAGCATCTTCAAAGAATCCCAGTGCTAGGGCATCACCAGTCCAATCTACCCGTGGTGTATCCGTTGCTCGAATTTCCATTCCTGCGTTCTGTCTCTTATCTTTTACCTCATCTTTAGTATTGCATTTGTCATTCGTCATTCGTCATTTGTTAGGGAACAGGGAATAGGGAATAGGGAACAGGGTAATGGACTATAGAAATTTTGTCTCCCAGCTTCCCCAGCTCCCTCTGCTCCCTCTGCTCCCCCAGCTTCCCCAGCTCCCTCTGCTCCCCCAGCTCCCTCTGCTCCCCCAGCTTCCCCAGCTCCCTCTGCTCCTGATAACTGATAACTGCTCACTGATAACTGATAACTGCTCACTGATAACTGCTCACTGATAACTGATAACTCCCCCATCTTCCCCTGAATGCCACCCATTTTTCCAATCCTTCGTCAAAATGGGAAGCAGTAGATCTTATCAGTGTTGGGCGAAATAGGTTTCATGCTAAAGGTACAAAAATACAGACTTCCTGTAACAGTTGGGGCGGGACTACTGCTGATTACCATCTGTGGTTCCTCCTGGTTTGTCCTCAAACAAACGGGTGTTCTGGAAAACTGGGGCGGTGAGTCCTCGAACAGTCAACTCAGTTTAACCCAAAAGGATACTCAATCCTTGGTATTGCCCTTGGTATCCCTACCCCCCCAAGCTAGGGCGGTTCAACTGACTGACATCGCCACGGGGCGCCAATCCCTGGATCAATATCGCGCCCGCTATCTGCTAGCCTCGGATTTAATTGAACAAAAGCAGCCAGAGGCGGCACTTCAATGGTTAGAGGGATTAGACTCTAATTATCCTGAGTTGGCATCTCACATTGCCCTCAAACGCGCCCAAGCCTACGAAGCAATGGGGGATACAGCCAATGCCCAAGAAGCTTGGCAAGGAATTCTCTTGACTTATCCGAATGAACCCGTAGCAGCGCAAGCCCTCTATAGTTTAGGTCAATCGAATCCAGAGTATTGGAAAGTGGCGATCGCACAGTTTCCCACCCATCCCCGCACTCTAGATATTGCCCGCCAAAAACTGCAACAGAATCCTAAACAACTGGATTTACTCTTACTATTGGCGAAATCAGCACACGATGTTCCTGGTAGTGGGGGAATCCGCGATCGCTTGGTAGATGAGTATGCGTCTCAATTACAGCCCGAAGACTGGCAGGCAATTGCTTTTGGCTATTGGGAAACCCGAGCATACACCAAAGCTGCCAAAGCATACGCAAAAGCCCCGCCCACGCCCGAACATGCTTACCGAGTGGGGCGCGGGTATCACCTCAAAGGCAAACGCACGGAAGCGAAAGCCGCCTATCAAAAGCTGATCCGGGACTTTCCTGATGCTAAGGAAACGGGCTTAGGATTGCGACGTCTGGCGAGTCTATCACAGTCCCAAGAGGCAATTTCCTACCTGGATCAAGTGGTGGCTAAGTTTCCCGATGAAGCCCCAGAAGCCTTACTCAGCAAGGCAACAATCCTGGATGCTTTGGGGAGTTCTCAATCCGCCGCCCAAGCGCGTCAGTCGGTGTTAACCCAATATCCCAGTTCTAATGCGGCGGCGGAGTATCGTTGGCAGGCGGCTTCTCAGAAAGCCAAAGCCGGGAATTTAGCCGAAGCATGGCAATGGGCGCAACCGATTACCACGGATAGTCCCGATAGCCCTATCGCCCCCGAAGCGGCGTTTTGGGTGGGAAGATGGGCAATGGAATTGGGACGTCAAGACGAATCGAAAGCTGCTTTTGAGCATGTTTTGGCACAGTATCCAGAATCCTATTATGCGTGGCGGTCTGCCCGATTTTTAGGGTGGGATGTGGGCGACTTTACCACTGTGCGCGATGTGAATCCAACGGTTGCGCTACCGAAAACGCGATCGCGACTCCCGGTGGGATCGGATACCTTAAAAGAATTACATCTATTGGGACAAAATCAGGATAGTTGGACTCTTTGGCAAGCCGAGTTTCAAAATCGACAGGAACCCACGGTTGCTGAACAGTTCACCGATGGCGTCATGCGTTTAGGCGTGGGTGATAACATCAATGGGATTAATCAAGTTTGGTTTTTGAGTCAGCGCCAAACCCCAGAAGAACGTCAACAATGGCAAGCACTGCGTGCTGAACCAGCTTACTGGCATACACTTTTTCCTTTACCATTTTTTGAGCACGTTGTCAATTGGTCAGGTCAGCGCCAACTCAATCCTTTATTGGTTACGGGTTTAATTCGCCAGGAATCTCGGTTTGAACCCCAAATCGGTTCCGTGGCGGGAGCCAGGGGTTTGATGCAAGTCATGCCGGGAACGGGTCAATGGATTGCTCAGAAAATTCAGCTTCAGGAATATGACCTGAATGATCCCAATGATAATGTTAAGTTGGGGACGTGGTATTTAGATCATACTCACCAAGAATACAATAACCATTCCCTATTAGCTGTGGCGAGTTATAATGCAGGTCCTGGGAACGTGGCAAAGTGGATCAGGCAGTACGATTTTAGTGATCCAGATGCTTTCATTGAACAGATTCCCTTTGCGGAAACGAAGGGATATGTGGAGGCAGTTTTTGAGAATTATTGGAATTATTTGCGGCTGTATAATCCAGAGGTAAATCAGTTGTTACAAAACTATTCCAAGAGCCAGCCAGGAATATCACCATAGAAAGTGTAGAGACGTGTCATGGCGCGTCTTGAGTGTTTCTGAATGTAGGGGCGGGTTTCACTATTATCGTTTCTTACCCCACCCAGATGCGACTAAACCCGCCCCGTTAAATTAACGCTTTCATCCATCATAATTGGGTTAATTCACTACATGAAATTGAATGTCACTGACTTAGGTCAGATTCCTAGGAGACTTTAGTTTAATATTAAAATAAAAACAAGAAAATATCAATAGCTGTTATGAATATTTTACCGCAAAAAAAATGGGAAAAAATATTAATAATCGATAATTACCCAGAAAAAGGTAAATGGATTACCAAGTATTTATCCAGTTATGATTATAGTCTAATCCACGGCAAAACCTTTGAACAATCTCTATCTATTATTAATACTGCTCCTGATTCGCCACCTAACTTAATTCTTATAGCTATTAATCATCTAGAGGTTAACATTCATGAAAAAATCAAAAATCTGCAAAAAGCGATACAGCTAAAGGATGTGCCGATTATTGTCTCAATTACTCACAATAATATCAATGAATTAAACTCAATATTAGAAGCCGGTGCTAATGATTATTTAATTGCGCCCTTTACCCAAGCCGAACTTTTATCTCGAATCCAGACTCAGCTCACTCTCCATAGAGTTAAAGCAGAAAATATACGCCTCAAGCAAGAAAATACCGACTTAAAAATCTTACTAGAGACATCAACAGAACACGGTGATTTTGTTTTTGAGCAGTTGCATGATCAAGCCGAAGAAGCCGTGCGTGAAAGCGAACATCGGCTAGCACAATTTTTGTCAGCGGTACCGGTTGGCGTGTTGGTGGTGGAGGCTAGCGGTAAGCTTTACTTTATGAATAAAAAAGCAAAGCAGATTTTGGCACAGGATTTAGATCCAAATATCCACACCGATCAGCTTTGTCACACCTATCAACTCTACTTAGCGGGTACTAATCAATTGTACCCTCTAGACCGCTTACCGATCGCGCGATCGCTCCAGGGGGAAACCGTAACCGTTGACGACTTAGAAGTGCATCACTCTAATCAACCAATTCCCCTAGAAGTGCGGGCAATGCCCATCTATGATGAACAGGGAACGCTGCTGTATAGCATTAGCGTACTGCAAGATATTACCACCCGCAAACGCACCGAGAAAATTTTAACGGATTATAACCAAACCTTAGAACACGAAGTCCGCGATCGCACCCAAGAATTAGAAGCCAAAAATCAGCAACTTCAGCAAGAAATTGAGGAACGCAAGTTGCTAGAGAAAAAATTGCGAACCTCTGAGGGAAAAATGCGGGCAGTATTTGAAGCAATGCCTGATATTATCCTGATTATTGATCCTCAAATAAATGATATCGAAGTCGCACCGACTCGACCCATTCGCGACATTGAAGGATCGGCACACCTGATTCACCAAACTATTGAACAGTTTCTCGATGGTGACAATGCCCAAATCTGGTTACAACAAATTCGCCAAGTTATCCAAACCCAAGAACCCATTCATTTTGATTACAGTTTAAACAATGGCGATCAAACGGTTTGGTTTACCGCCAGTATCGCCCCATTACCCAACAATTCAGTCATCTGGGTTGCCCGCAATATTACTGATCGCAAACGCACCCAAGTGGCATTGTATCAATCAGAAGAAAAGTTTGCCCGTGCTTTCCGTTCTAGTCCCAGCGCTATGACAATCACCCGATTAAGTGATGGCTGCCATATTGATGTTAATGATAGCTTCTGCCAGTTTACCGGATATTCTGCCACAGAAATTCTCGGTCGTACCGCCCTCGATTTGCATCTCTGGGTGAATCTGAAAGACCGAAACCGAATGTTAAAAGCAGTATCAGAAAATGGGATTATTCGCAACTATGAATTTGAGTTTCGTACCAAGTCGGGGGACATTTGCACCGCCTTACTCTCAGCCGAACGGATTACCCTAGATGATCAACCCTGTCTGATCGCCGTCAGCCAAGATATTAGCGATCGCAAACAGGCGGAATTTGCCCTGCAACTCGCCAAAGAAACCGCTGAAAAGGCAAATCGTGCCAAAAGCCAATTCCTGTCCAATATGAGTCATGAATTACGAACTCCCCTCAATGCGATTATTGGGTTTGCTCAGTTGTTAGGGCGAGATTCTTTCCTAAGCCAAGAACAACGCGATCATATTGGCATTATTTGTCGCTCCGGTGAACATTTACTCAGCCTAATTAATAATGTGTTGCAACTGTCCAAAATTGAAGTCGGTCAGGTTAAACTCAATTGTTATAGTTTTGATCTATACGATTTACTTGGTAGTCTAGAAGAAATCTTCAGATTGCCGACTCAAAATAAGGGATTGCAGTTAGTATTTGACTATGACAATCTTCTACCTCATTATGTGGAAACCGATGAAGGAAAGCTGCGTCAAATCTTAATTAACCTACTGGGGAACGCGATTAAATTTACCAGCCATGGAGGTGTTACCCTGCGCGTCAAAGGAATCACCGAGGATCACAGAGGCATTCGTAGGGGCGAAGCATTCGCGCCCAAATATCTCGGTTTTATGCCAACACAAGAGCGCGAATGCTTCGCCCAATCCCCAAATCCCAATCACCTAAGATTTGAAATTGAAGATACAGGTCCGGGCATTGCGCCAGAGGAGATTGAATCGTTATTTAAAGCCTTTGTGCAAACCGAAACGGGTCGAAAATCTCTGGAAGGCACAGGATTAGGGTTACCCATTAGTCAACAATTTGTGCGACTCATGGGCGGAGAGATTCACGTCAATAGTCGCTTGAACCAGGGCACTATTTTTACCTTTGATATTGACGTAAAGTTGGTAGAGGGAATTGAGTCACAAACCCAGTCAGCGACTCCTCGGGTGGTTGGTTTGGCTCCTGGACAACCGAATTACCGTATCCTAGTCGTGGATGATCGCCTAGAAAGTCGCTTACTATTAGTAAAACTGCTAACCGTCGTGGGATTTTCCGTGCGAGAAGCAGTGAATGGGCAAGACGCCATCAATGTCTGGAAAAGCTGGGAACCTCATCTGATTTGGATGGATATGCGAATGCCGGTGATGGATGGATATGAAGCCACTAAACGCATCAAAGAGCATCTCAAAGGTCAAGCTACCGTAGTTTTAGCCCTTACCGCCAGTGCGTTTGAAGAAGAGCGTTCTCTGGTTCTCTCAGCCGGTTGTGATGATTTTGTTCGCAAACCCTTCCGAGAAGACGTAATCTTTAATAAGATAGCCCACTATTTAGGGGTGCATTATGTCTACGAACAGCCAACGGCATCAACAGCGTCGGAGCGTGAAAGCCCAGCATCTGATCAACCCCTAACGGCTCAAGCCCTAACGATTATGCCTAAGGAGTGGATTCATGAATTATACCAAGCGGCAAACTCAATTGATAACGAGCAGATTTTCCAGCTTATTGAACAAATCCCCCCAACCCATGCCCCAATCACCCAAGCTATCACAGATATGGTGAATAACTTCCGTTGTGATCAAATTATCGATTTAATTGAAGCAGGGATGAAGGAGTTTTGACCCTTCACAACCTTCGAGGGTATGGCGCGTGAATGTGTAGGGGCGGGTTGAGGGACATTGGTGTCAAATTAAGCGCTAAAAGCAGGGGGTGTAGGGGCGGGTTTAACAGATAACGTTCTGTTGATGTCGGATAGCTTGACTAAACCCGCCCTTCTAAGGGAACAGATACATTCGTAGGGGCGAAGCTTATGCGCCCAGATGTTTCGGTTTTATGCCAAGATACCAACGCATAAGCTTCGCCCAATCCCCATGGGGGAGCAGGGGAAGCAGGGGGAGCAAGAGAATGATACATGATAAATTACAAATTACAAATGAGTAAAGGCAACCTATTAATTGTTGACGACACCCCAGAGAACTTACAAGTTTTATCCGCTACCTTGTCGGATCAAGGATATCAAGTGCGGGGTGTGGTCAAAGGTAAAATGGCAATTCGAGCCGCTAAATCAGCCCAACCCGATCTAATTTTACTGGATATCCGAATGCCAGAAATGGATGGATATACCGTCTGTGAACACCTCAAAGCTGATCCGGAGACTTGGGGTATTCCCGTCATTTTTATTAGCGCAATTGATGATGTTTTGGATAAAGTCAAAGCCTTTCGCGTGGGAGGCGTTGATTACATTACCAAACCCTTTCAGGTTGAAGAAGTATTGGCGCGGGTGGAGCATCAATTGACGATTCGGCGGCTGTCTCAACAACTAAGGGATCGCAATCAAAAATTAGAACAGGAAATTCAAGAGCGGCGCAAAGCCGAAAAAGCCGCCGCCGCCGCCTCTAAAGCCAAAAGCGAATTTTTAGCCAATATGAGTCACGAACTCCGCACGCCCTTGAATGCTATTTTAGGGTTTACTCAAGTGATGATTCGTGATCTTAAACTGACACCAGAACAACGCGAATATTTGGGCATTATTAATCGCAGTGGCGAACATTTGCTGGACTTGATTAATGATGTCTTAGATTTATCAAAAATTGAAGCCGGTATTATTTCCCTCTATGAAAGCAGCTTTGATCTGTATCGCCTCTTAGATAATTTGGAAGAAATGTTCCAAATTAAAGCAGAGCAGAAAAAAATAAACCTCGTCTTTGTCATTGCACCCAATGTTCCACAAACCATAAAAACCGATGCCAAGAAATTACGAGTTTGTTTAATTAATCTTTTAGGTAACGCGATTAAATTTACTGAACAGGGTACGGTTACCTTGCGAGTAAATTTGGCAACTGAGGCGTTAATTGAGCAAAACCCTTCAGACACCGATTCATCATCATTGTCAGTATTTCCCCCCAGACTCCGGTTTGAAGTAGAAGATACGGGAGCGGGTATTTCTCCGGCTGAGATTGACCACTTATTTGATGCCTTTGTCCAAACCGAAACCGGACAAAAAATGGCGGAAGGGACGGGTTTAGGGTTAACCATTACCCGAAACTTTGTGCAATTGATGGGGGGAACGATTACCGTCAATAGTGTTGTCGGAAAGGGGACGATTTTTAGATTTGATATTAAAATTGATCCGGCAGAGGTTTCCCCAGTTACGCCCCAATCTAGCCAGCGCGTCTTATGTTTAGAACCCAATCAACCGATCTATCGTATCCTAGTGGTTGATGATACCCCCGAAAATCGCCTCTTGCTGATTAAATTACTCGAACCGATTGGCTTTGAAGTACGTGAGGCGGTAAATGGGATGGAAGCTGTAGCCTTATGGGAAAGTTGGCAACCCCACTTGATTTTTATGGATACACGTATGCCAATGATGGATGGATTAGAAGCAACGCGACGGCTGAGAATTAAAGAAAAAGAACGCTTATCTAAACTCAACTCAGCCCCGGATTTTCCCAGAACCATTATTATAGCCTTAACCGCCAGCGCCTTTGAAGAAAGGCGGGAGGAGATTTTAGCCGCCGGCTCTGAAGATTTTTTCCGTAAACCGTTTACAGAGGAGCAAATTTTTGACACAATTGCCCACTATTTAGGAGTGCGTTATCGTTATGAAGAGTTATCGGAGGGTTTGCCTATATCTCCATCGAGTTATAGGATACAAGAGAAACCAGACTCATTTTTCTGTTCAGAATTAGCCAGTCTACCTTCAGCCTGGGTGACTAAATTAGCACAGGCGGCTAATCAGTTAGATGAAGCGATGATTGCTCAGTTGATTCAAGAACTGTCAACAGAAAAGGCAGATTTAGCCAAGGCATTAACTGATTTACTTCATAATTTTAGACTGGATATTATTGTGCGAGTTTCTCAGGCGGTCATCAATCATAAGGACGAGAGTGATGCTAAGTCAACAATTATCAACAGTATTAAAAAAAGATGAAATAACGATATTAGTGGTTGACGATAACCCCAATAATTTACGCTTTTTATCTGATGTATTGCAAAATGAAAACTATAACGTTCAACGGGCTATTTGTGGAGAACTCGCCGTCAATGCGGCAATATCGTCGCCTCCTGATTTGATTTTACTGGATATTGTCATGGCACAGATGGATGGGTATAGTGTATGTCAATGCCTGAAGTCAAACCCGAAAACTCAAGACATTCCAATCATTTTTTTAAGCGCGTTGACGGAAACCGCTGATAAAGTTAAAGCGTTGAAAATTGGTGCAGCTGACTATATTACTAAACCGTTCCAACCGGAAGAAATTTTAGTTCGGATCGAACATCAACTGCTCCTGCAACGATTACAGAACCAGTTAAAAGAACAAAATAGTTTACTCCAACAAGAAATTCGCGATCGCCAGCAAGCCGAAAACCAACTTCGCGAACAAGCTAAACAGCTTAGCCACCAAAATAGCTTACTCATCAAACTGGCTAAAAAGAAAATTCTATATCAGGAAAATTTAGAATTAGCACTCCAGGAAATCACCGAAGTTACTGCCCGTACCCTTGAAGTCGAACGAGTCAGTATCTGGCTCTATAATGAACAAAAAACTCATATTGAATGTCTGGATTTATTTCAGCGAAGTCACTGCAAACATAGTGCTGGATTAAGCCTATCCCTAGCTGACTATCCTATTTATTTTAATGCCTTAGTTGAGACTCCCCTAGTTGCAGCAGATGATGCAATAAACGATCCCAGAACCTGTGAATTGATTGAGTCTTACCTACAGGTATTAAATATAACCTCAATGCTAGACGCCCCGTTACGATTGGGAGGGAAAGCCGTAGGTGTGTTATGTGTGGAACAGATAGGAACCTGCCGACATTGGACGCCAGAAGAGCAAAATTTTGCCCGTTCTATCGCTGATTTAACCTCATTACTCCTAGAAGCTCAAGAACGCCAACGTGCCGAAGTTGCTCGCCAAATTTCAGAAGAAAAATTTGCCAAAGCCTTTAGTTGTAGCCCTGATCCGATTACGATTAGCACTTGTCCAGAAGGACGCTATATCGATGTGAATCGTAGCTTTCTCAAGCTATTGGGATATGAGAGACAATCTGTCATTGGTCAGACAATTTTTGATCTGAACTTGGTGGTAAATCCCCAGGATATGGTTCAGTTTGAACAGCTTTTACATCAACAAGGATCACTGGGTCAGTTGGAAATGAAATGGCGGACTAAAACGGGTGAAATTATAACCTTATTATTATCGGCTGAGTTTATGGATTTGAATGGAAAACGCTGTGTTATTACCGTTGGCAAAGATATTACAGAACGCAAGCAAATTGAAGAAGATTTACGCCAAAGTGAAGAACGTTGGCAGTTAGTCTTAAAAGGAAATAATGATGGAATTTGGGATTGGAATTTGCTCAGTGGTGAAATTTTTACGTCTGAGCGGTTTCAGGAAATTCTGGGCAATAAAAATTGCCAGGATGACACCTGCAAAATTGTAAATCGTTTCGATGAATGGATCAGTCGCATCCATCCCGATGATGTGGAGCAAATTATAGAAATAACCCAAAAGTACTTGGAACGTCAAATCCCTTATTATGAAATTGAATATCGCCTGCAATGCCAAAACGGTGACTATAAATGGGTAATGTCTCGCGGACAAGCCCTGTGGGATGAGGAAGGAAAACCCCAGCGAATGGTGGGTTCACTCAAAGATATCTGCCAACGCAAACAAGCCGAAGAAGCTTTGCATCAATCGATTCAGCGAGAACAGGAAAAATCGATACAATTGGAGACAGCATTAGCTGAACTTAAACGCGCCCAAACTCAATTGATTCATAATGAGAAAATGTCCAGCTTAGGACAAATGGTGGCAGGTGTGGCTCACGAAATCAATAATCCTGTAAACTTTATTGGCGGGAATCTCATGTATGCTAAAAATTATTTTGTCGATCTCACTCGTTTAATTAATGCCTATAGCAAAACTTATCCCCATCCCCCAGAAGCCATTCAACAGATTATTGATGAAATTGACTGGGAGTTCGTCAGTGAGGACTGGCAAAACGTGATAAAATCGATGGAGATTGGTGCAGAACGCATTCACCAAATTGTTCAATCCTTACGCATTTTTTCTCGGCATCATGAATCGGAGCGAAAGGCGATTGATATTCATGAAAGCATAGATAATACGTTGATTATTTTACAGCATCGCCTCAAGGCATCAGGCAAGCGCCCCAAAATTGAAGTGATTAAAGAATACGCTAAACTACCGATGATTACCTGCTACGCCAGTCAGTTAAATCAGGTGTTTATGAACTTGCTGAGTAATGGGATTGATGCCTTAGAAAATAAACCGACTCCCCGTGTGATTAAAATTTGCACCGAAATGGTTAAGAAGAGTCAGAGTGCAGACAATAATGGTCATAAACAGCAAGCCAGGGACTTTGCTGTTATTCGGATTGCCGATAATGGTACAGGAATTTGTGCTGATATTATTCCCCAAATCTTTGATCCATTCTTTACCACGAAACCAGTAGGACGCGGCACCGGATTAGGCTTATCGATTAGCCACGAAATTATTGTAAAAAAACATCAAGGTCAACTTCAGTGTGTGTCGAATCCAGGTCAAGGAACAGAGTTTATTGTGGAAATTCCTATTATAAAATATAAATGTTAAAATTCCGGCTCCCGGTTCCCTGTCTCTTTATAAATGACATAAACAAATGACAAATGACAAATGACTAACTACGCAATTGATTTTGGCACAAGCAATACAGTTATCACTCGATGGAACGCCGCCACTGGAGAAGCGGAAACCGTCAGCTTACCCGGTTTATCGGTACAACTTGCCCAAAATCCTCCTTTGATTCCCAGTTTGGTCTATGTTGAGGATGCCCAACATAGTAAAGTTATCGTCGGTCAAACAGTACGCGATCGCGGCTTAGATATTACCACCGATCCCCGCTTTTTCTCCAGCTTTAAACGGGGAATAGGTTCCCAGATTCAGGGATTTCTACCCGAATTGGATGAACAAACCGTCAGTTTTGAGAAAATTGGACAATGGTTTCTCACCCAGATTATCGCCAAACTCTCCCCCTCCCCCACAGAAACAATTGAATCCTTGATTCTTACCGTACCCGTGGATAGCTTTGAAGCCTATCGCCATTGGCTGACAGGAGTTTGTCAATCCTTACCCGTGGAACAACTACGGATAGTGGATGAACCAACAGCCGCTGCTTTGGGGTATGGTGTGGCAGAAGGAGAAACCCTCCTCGTGGTGGATTTTGGTGGTGGTACTTTAGATTTATCCCTGGTGCAGTTAAATCAAGAGGTACAAACCGGAACAAAGCCGCTGGGTTTTATCCTTAAATGGGGGGAGAAAGTCTTGGGGGAACGTTCGGGACAAAAGCCCAAAATTGCCCGGGTGCTAGCCAAAGCAGGGCAGAATTTAGGCGGATCAGATATTGATAACTGGCTAGTGGATTATTTTGCCCAAACTCAAGGAATTTCGCGATCGCCTCTAACCACGCGATTGGCTGAACGCCTGAAAATTAAGCTATCTTCAGCACCCACAGCCACGGAAGTTTACTTTAATGATGAAACTCTAGAGAGTTATGAACTGAATCTGGATCGGCAAACATTGGAAACTATCTTAACGGATCACCAATTTTTTGATAATCTGAATGAGAGAATGACCCAACTCCTGCAACAAGCACGGCGGAGTGGGATCGAAGTGTCGGATATCGATGGGGTGTTGTTGGTGGGGGGAACTGCACAAATCCCCGCCGTACAAGAGTGGGTGAAGCAATACTTTGACGCCGAAAAGATTCGTTCACTAAAACCCTTTGAAGCCATTGCCCAGGGAGCGCTACAATTAGCCCAAGGAATTGAAGTCCAAGATTTCCTCTACCATAGCTATGGTATCCGCTATTGGGATCGCCGGAATAATTGTCACAATTGGCATTCAATTATTAAAGCCGGACAACCCTATCCAATGAGTAATCCGGTGGAATTAGTACTAGGGGCGTCAGTGGAGAATCAACCGAGTATTGAGTTAATTGTCGGTGAATTAGGTGCCGAAACAGGGGCGACAGAGGTATACTTTGAAGGCGATCGCTTAGTGACGCGACAATTCGGTGGCGGGAAAACCTCAGTGCAACCCTTGAACGATCGCGACGGTGCGAAAACCATTGCCCAGCTTACACCACCAGGAAATCCAGGACCTGATCGGATTAAACTAAAGTTTTGGGTGGATCGCGATCGCGCTTTGCGATTAACAGTCGATGATTTACTCACTGATCAAACAGTATTGCAGAATCAGGTAGTCGCACAATTAAGTTAAGTTCAATGCTACTGACTTACCATGGTGGTGGGCAATGCCCACCCTACGGTATATCAAGGGTGGAGGCGATCCAAAACTGTACGCTTTTCAGAGCCATTCCTTTTAATTAAGTTTGGATAACCGTTACTTCCCCTGCTTCCTGAAAAGGGCGGGTTTAGCTAAGTTATCAGACATCGACAGAACGCTATCCGTAAAACCCGCCCCTACACCCCTTTTATCCCTGCGATCGCGGGCGTAGGTATTCTGAAATTAGGAAAGGAGTAACTAGAGTTACGCTAGCCAACGCCCTAGGATTCCTGTTCCTTTTTCAACAATTCCTCTTTAGAATCACTCCAGTAGGCGCTATAGGTCCAGACTTCACTACCTCCTTTAGTTTCGACAGACCATCGATAAATCGCAGATTTTGGATTAATCCCAACCTCAATTAGCTTTGCTCCCATATAATATTCCATCTGGCGCTTGGTCATGTCCTTAGCACCACTAGGCTGGTTCTTAGAGATCGTGCGAGACATGTGGGCTTGTGTGGGTTTTGGCATAGTTTTCTAGTATTAATGGGAAATCAACGTCTCCTATTGTTTCATGTTTGACGGAAACCAAAGAGGGAATCGAGTATGGATCTGAGTCTGTGCATGATTGTTAAGAACGAGGAAACCTTTTTATCCCAAGTCTTGGAGAGTGTGAAACCTGTCGTGGATGAAATGGTCATTCTGGATACAGGATCGAGCGATCGCACGATTGATATTGCTCAAGAGTATGGGGCGAGGGTCTATCATTTTCAATGGTGCAATGATTTCTCCGCCGCCCGCAACCATGCACTGCAATACGTCCAAGGGAAATGGGTGCTGGTGCTGGATGGGGATGAAGTGTTAACGCCGGAAATTGTACCAGAAATCCAACAGGCGATAAAAAATGATCGCTATTTGGTGATTAACCTCATCCGTAAAGAAGTGGGCGCAGCGCAATCTCCTTATTCCCTGGTATCCCGTTTATTTCGCCATCACCCCGATGTCCACTTTTGTCGCCCTTACCATGCGATCGTGGATGATAGCGTCACTCAATTATTGCAGCGAGAACCGGATTGGCAGGTGGTTTCTCTGTCTACTGTGGGCATTTTACATTATGGCTATCAACCGGGCGCGATCGCGGCTCTGGATAAATATACTAAAGCCAAGAATGCCATGGAAGGATTTCTCGTCGATCATCCCAATGATGCATACTTGTGTAATAAATTAGGATCGCTTTATGTGCAAATAGGTCAAGTGGAGGAAGGGATTACTCTGCTTAAGCGGGGATTAACTGATCCCCACGTAGACGCTGCGTTATTATTTGAATTACATTACCATTTAGGCAATGCTTACACCAAACAGAACCATCTTCAATTAGCGGCTCAGCAGTATCAAGGCGCTATCGAGCAACCGATTCTCCCCCAACTTAAATTAGCAGCTTATAATAATTTAGGTAATTTGTTATTCAGCGTTGGCGATTTCACCACGGCGAAGCGAGCCTATCAAGCGACGGTGAAGATTGACCCGAGTTTTGCGGTGGGATACAATCACCTAGGTATGACCTTAAAAGCCCTAGGACAGTGGGAAGCCGCGATAACATCCTATCAAAAAGCGATTCAACTGAATCCTGAGTATGCCGACGCTTACCAAAACTTAGGCGTCGTACTACTCAAACAGGGTCGAGTACCCGAAAGTTTATCAGCATTAACCTTAGCGATCGCACTTCATCAAGCCACCAATCCCAATGAAGCGCAACGGTTACGTCAACAGTTGCAAGGGATGGGGCTATAATACATTGAGCAATTCCTCTCTAAATACTCACCCCCTAACTGGAGTTTCGGTCGATTGCAACTGTTTGGATAATTGATAAACTAGAATATGTCACTCTTTGTCCCTTAATAGTTTCCCTCGCGATCTCTCACGCTTGGGTTTTCTGGATAAAAAATGGCGTTAACTATTTTCTTTCAGGGAAATATATAATCTTGATCTGGTGATGAATTTCCCGCAGCAGTATTTCTTTTTCAGCAAGGGAGGCTTGAATTTGCGCCTCTTTTTGTTTGCTTGTGGGCGATCGCTCATATCTTCAGCCGAACCAATAATCTGTGTCATCTTAAGCTCACTCGTATGAGTAAAGACCCTGACATGACGACAAAGCCAGCGCCATGAACCGCTAGCATGTCCTGACGTTTCACGGCATCTTTTTGGATGGGAGTGATGCCTAGAGGAACAGGCGTATCTACAAAAATTGTCACATACTTACGATCAACAATTTGAGCGAATGTCACCATAAAACTAAACCTTGAGGTTTGACAACCATCAACCATGAGTACCAAACGCCTACCTATTGCTATATCGGGAATCCTTGCTACTGTTACTGCGATTGGTGCTACGACTCTCCACGCGATCGCACCGATTGACGGGTTGAATCCCTGGCTGGGAGTAACGGTCGCTGTAGCTCAAGATATTGATGAACAAATTAATATTCGAGTTTATCAACAAGCCAGTCCGGCAGTGGTCTCCATTGATACGGTAGAGGGTACAGGAAGTGGCAGTATTATTAGCGCCGATGGGTTGGTTTTAACCAATGCTCACGTTGTCGCGGGTTTCCCGACGGTTACAGTAACCCTAGCCGATGGGAGACGCCTGATCGCGGATGTGGTGGCGTTTGCTGATAACGGGTTAGACCTAGCGGTTCTCAACATTCGCACTCCCAGCAATTTACCGACCATTTCTCTGGCTCCCCGTCCCGTCCAAGTCGGACAACGAGCATTTGCCATTGGTAATCCATTTGGCAGGTTTCAAGGCACATTTACGGTAGGGATTATTAGCCGTATCGACCAACAACGGGGCTTAATTCAAACCGATGCTGCGATTAATCCGGGAAACTCTGGCGGACCCCTACTGAACTCTCAAGGTGAATTAATTGGGGTGAATACGGCGATTTTGGGCAGTCCTAGCGGCGGGAATTTGGGGATTGGCTTTGCGATTAGCATAGATAGAATTCGCCCGTTTCTGGCGGCTGTACGCGATGGACGTGCGCCCCAGATGGTTCAGCAGCCTAACCCCTCTGGGACTCACCGCCCCCCTCAACCCTTAGCCCTAAATGGTGCGGTGATCCCCGGTCAGCTGGGTCAGGGAAGTCAGGTTTTACCCACAGATAACAGCTTTTTTGATATCTATGCTTTTGAAGGCAGGGCGGGTCAGCGGGTACAAATTGATATGACCAGTGGGGAAATCGACTCCTTTTTAATTTTGCTCGATCCCAATGGTAATGATTTAGCCCAAGATGATGATAGCGGTGGTGGCACCAATGCCCGATTATCTGTCATTTTACCCAGGGATGGGATCTATTTGTTAATGGCAAATGCTTATGAAGCGGGACAAACCGGATCATACAATTTACGGGCGGTAGCGATTGGGGGAAGTTCAGTTACGCGAGATTCTCGTTGGTGATGAGGGTGTTCCAGACGTAGCCTACTACGTCTGGAACGCGGTCGGGGCGGGTTTAATCCCATCTGGGTCAAAAAGAAACGATAGTAGTAAAACCCGCCCCTACAGACTGTTCCCTGTTCCCTTTAAATCAAACCCAACCAACCTAACAAACCTTTACCGGTAATCAACTCGATCAGCAATAGAGCCACAAATGCGATCATGGCAAACCGTCCGTTGATTTGCTCGGCGTAAGGTGTCCAACCAAAAGCGGGTTCGGGTTGGTTGGGGGTTTGTGTTGTCGATTTTTCTTTTGTAGGTGTTTGAGAGGTCATGATTTTGGTACAATGTCTTGCTCAGGTTTCTCAGATTTCAAGGTTTGAACAGATTCAATCAGCGAGCGCACTTGAGCGGTGCCTTCAGAGGCGTCAAATCCTAAAGGGAATTTACCACGGGCGAGCATCCGTAATCCGAGAGGACTTAAACTGAGCATTCCTTTAATATCTCGGAAGAAGTTTGCCACCACCTGTATGCCAAATTTGCGCTCATCAACCCAACCTCCTTGTTTGACCAAATCAATTAAGACTTTGCGATGGCGGATTGAGCGGCTGGCTTGCTTGTCTTTGCGAGTCAGAATTTCTTGTTTAATTTTACCGATTTGATCCATGGGGGCGACATCCATCGGGCAAACGGCGTTACACATTAAACACCGGGTACATCCCCACACCCCCTTAGTGCCTTGATTGTAGTTTTCTAGGCGACTTTCTATGGCGGTATCGCGAGAATCAGCGACTAGACGCTGGGCTTTGGCGAGGGCGTGAGGACCAACAAATGTGGGATCAACCTCGCGAGCATTACATTCTGAATAACAAGCGCCACACATGATACAATTACCATTCTGATCCAGGCGCGATCGCTCTTCGGGACTTTGTAAAAATTCCCGTTCAGGAATGGTTCGTCCGGCTGTGCTAACGTAAGGTTCAACCGCTTCTAAGTTGTCCCAAAAGCTCCGCATATTCACGACTAGATCCTTAATCACGGGAAAATTTCCCAGGGGAGCAATCGTGATTTCCGGAATCTCCGGGCGATTATACTCAGGTAAGTGCGCCAATTCATTGCCCACATTTTCTTTACAAGCCAGTGCGGAGCGACCATTGATCCGCATCGCACAGCTACCACAGATTGTGTTGCGACAATTCTTGCGAAATGCTAAGGTTCCATCCTGCTCCCACTTGATCCGATTCAGGCACTCCAGAATCGTGTTTCCTTCCTCCACATCCAGCTTGTAAGTCTCGATAGTGGGAGAGGTATTTTGAGTCTGTCGAATGATTTTAAAGGCAACTTGCATAGTGATACGCTCTGTTTATATCTCAACACCTATATGAAAATTACCACCTTAAGAGGAGTCACAACCTACCCATTGACCATCACCCCCCTTATGGTGATCGCCCCTAAATAAATATAGATGAGAAAATTTTGCTAGAAGGCACTCGCTCAACTTATCCTAGCAGCGATGTTTGGCAAACCGACTACAGTCTAAGACAATCGGCACTCACTCAGGATTCATCCTTAGGAGTGTTGATTTTCTGCTGATAGATGCTCTCTCCCTTGTGTCTGGTCAAAATTTTCCCTGATCACCTGCCAAATCCCCAGATGGATCATTGATCCGAACATACTTCTGGTTCCATCTTTTGCCACTGAGTCCTAGCTTGGTTAAAATTTTAACCTAAGAAGCGGCTTTGGTGTCTCTGTCCAATCCTTATGGCTCAAATTCCCAGAAATTTTAATAAATGATCAAAAAAATCTTGACCAAAATCAGAGATTTAACGATATATTTTTTATATAGCCAAATACACTTGGCAGCAAATGACCTTTACCATCCTGAAAATTGAAGGATAGTCTGTGAAATTATGGCAGAGACCCAAGCTAATGCATTAACGGGGAAAGCCTTACTTCAAAAAGTAAAAGAGCTCTCCCACTTGCCTCGACGAGAAACAGCAAAACGCTGTGGCTATTACACGGAAAGTAAAACCGGTCAGACCCGCGTCAACTTAACTGATTTTTATGATGCGGTGTTAGCGGCGAAAGGTGTTCCCTTAGATCCAGAGGGAGCAAAAGATGGTCGTGGTCGGGAACCGACGTATCGAGTCAGCGTCCATAAAAACGGTCAAATTGTGATTGGCTCAACCTACACTCAGGAAATGGGATTGAAGCCCGGTGATGAGTTTGAAATTAAACTGGGCTACAAGCATATCCATCTCAAACAGGTTGATATGGATGCATCTGAGGAGTCGGAAGATCGGGAATTGGAAGCCGCAGAGGTTTGAGGCGGCTCATGCTAAAAAGGATGGGTTATGCAAATTATCCATCCTTGGCAGCATGAAAGTAGCCGCGTTGAAAGTATAGCTCCTCACCGTTTGCCGATCTCGCTTATGGCTATTTTTGATCAGGCAGATAATCCGTGTATTATTTGGCTAATAAGCGCATCGGCGCTAGTAAAAGTCGCGGTTTTTTTTCTGGCTTGGTCTGCGTTGTGGTTGCCTTTAGCCATGGCGATCGCAATCCGACTGAAATGGCATCCTCCTAAGGCTTTGGCAGCACAGCAAAAGTTGCCATTCGTCGCTGTTCTTTACATCATTGCCCCCCTGATTATCTGGGGGGCGACACAGATAGAAGGTACATCATTTGCCGACTATGGCTGGGGCTGGACGACGCGGATTTGGATATCCTTAGTCGGGGGATTTGGCGTGGCAATTTTGAGTTTAGGAATCAGCTTTACGGGACAATGGCTAGTAGGCTGGGTGGATTGGCATGGGGAAAATTGGCAGCAATTGACCAGGATTGGACTGCCAATATTCGGAATAGGACTAGGCATTGGATTAATTGAGGAATTGGTGTTTCGCGGGTTCCTGCTGACGGAACTCCAGCAAGACTATTCTCTGGGAATAGCGGCGGTAATATCTAGTCTGATCTTTGCTCTATTGCATCTGATTTGGGAACAGCAACAGACGCTGCCTCAAATTCCTGGATTATTGCTAATGGGTATGGTATTAGTCCTAGCTCGGTATGTAAATGAGGGGAGTTTAGGCTTAGCTTGGGGATTGCATGGGGGTTGGATTTGGGGATTAACCTGTCTCCAGGAAGCAAAATTGATTTCATATACCAGAAAAGGACCCGTATGGATAACGGGAATAGGAGACAATCCCTTAGCTGGCATGTCTGGTATCTTGTGTTTACTGGGTGTTGCTGTTTTGCTATGGGGGATTGGGGATTAGTGATTCGTCCTTTGTCATTCGTCATTCGTCCTTTGTTGATTAGGAAATCGCTTCCCCATCTCCCTCATCTTCCCCATGGATTGGGCGAAGCATTCGCGTTGAGATGTGAATAGAAAACCGATAGATTTGGGCGCGAATGCGAGAGCCCCTACGAATATCCCATCTTCCCCATCTCCCCCATCTCCTCCATCTCCCTCATCCCTCTTTGGCTGACCAACGTTTTTGCCAGTGAGAGCTGGGTTCGAGAGTAGAGGCTTGCTGCTCAATTTGCCGCCGTTGGAGGATAATTGCCGCTTGATCCGCAAGTTGAGGATCACGATAGGGAATAGCCGCACGGGTTTGCAAATGTTGACGCGATCGCTCCGAGAGAGGGGGTAGAGTAGAAGCGTCAAAACTTGCCACAGTTCCCGGTTGTCGTCCCCCCACAGGGGGTGTCGAACCAATCTTAAATCCAGCCGTGATTAAACCACCTCGGACAGCAGCTGCACAGGAATAGGTTGCCAGTCTACCTGTCTTGGCGCAACACTCTGCTAATTGTTGGAAAAATTCCACCGTCCATAATTGAGGACAACGACGGGGAGAAAAGGGATCGAGAAAAATAGCATCGGCGGGGAAGTTCGACTGACGTAATTGCTGGATGCTTTTTCTGCCATCGCCTAAATAAAGTTGCGCCTGAAGCTGATCCGTTTTGACTTCTGATTTTATCACCAGACGCTCTAAGAGTTCGGGAATTGGCTGATTCCAGCCACTGAGAAAATGATGTGCGATCGCGCTTCGCGGTACAGTCGGGTCTAATTCCAGGGCGACTAATTCAACTCTACATCTGGGGTTAATCGTCCAAATCGTTTCTAGAGCCGCCGCTGTATTGTAGCCTAAGCCATAGCAGACATCCAGCAAACGCACAACCTGCTGTTGGGCTTTTTGTTTCAGGTGACAAGGTTCCACAAATTTTAACAACGCTTCCGTTTTTGCGCCTTGAGTACTGTGGAAATATTCACCAAACGCTTCAGAAAAGAAGGTGAATGAGCCATCTGCTGTGGGTTGAGGGGTAAAGCTGGGGATGTTTGCCATGGTTCGTCTGAATGATATTTCAAGATTTTATCTTCTCTATCTTCCTTCCATACCTGCCGCCCTTCCCGATCTATCTCACATCAGTCATATTTCTCACATTCGGAGTACTAAGCTGTAACGCATTTAATTTGATAAGGCAATCTAAGCTATCAAAGGGTTTCAGGAGCTAAATTATTGGATTTAGCTGCATAGCAGCTTATGACTTCCTGTTGCCTGCTTCTACCTATCTGTGTCAACTTTCCGGTAGATCCCTAGAGCAATGCGTTTTAGCTTATCCGACAATCAACAGAATATTATCTGTAAAACCCGCCCCTACAACCCTGCTCTCCCTGCTCTCTCTGCTTTTGGCGCTTAAGTTTACACCAATGCTCCTCCTACCTTCTGCCTTTTACTAGACTTGACCCTTGACAAGGCTCACTTAAAGGGGCTATAACATAAATAACTCACAAGAATGAGTAAAACGAACAAGCCGATCCACGGTCAGGGTGTCAGAAAACAACACCAATGAAATTTGAGGAAGAATTCGATGAGAGTCCAAATTTTGACGCTAAATAACGTTCAAATATTCGGTGATATGGCAGTTTCCGCCCTTCCAAATAGCTATCGTTCTCGACTCTCCGATATGCTCAATAATTCTCGAAAATTCATTGTGTTGACGGACGTAGAAATCCACCAACCGGGACAGCCGCTCACGCAAATGTCTTCTCTATGCATTAACAAGCCTGCGATCGCCTTTTTATGTGAGGCAGAGATGTCACCTATTTCATCTCACACTTGGGAAACTGATTTTGTCTCAGCAGGTGTAGCCTGACGACTATGGCAAACTTACTCCAACCTTTAGAGGAAATACATCATGAAAAGCATAACTACTAAAATCAAACAGGCAATTTGGGCAGTTCCCTTCTGTCTCACTGTCCTCTCACCGCTTTCCGCCCACGCCTTAACCGTTGAAGAGGTTCCTAATCCGCAACAGCTAAATGGCACTTGGGTAACAGATATGGCAGATATTCTCAGTCAGGATACGGAACGCCAACTCAATCAAATGATTTCCGAGTTGGAAATTGAAAATGGTACAGAAATTGCAGTGGTGACTGTACCTGAAACCTCTCCCGCCCCATCACCCAAAGCGTTTACAACTGAGTTGTTCAATCACTGGGGGATTGGCAAAGCTGATGAAGACAACGGTGTACTGTTTTTGATTTCCATAAGCGATCGTCGCGTCGAGATTGAAACCGGATATGGTATCGAACCAATTTTACCTGATGCCCAGGTGGGTCAGATTATCGAAACTAAAATTACTCCACCTTTTAAGCAAGGTAACTTTGACGCCGGGACATTAGCCGGAACCAAAGCATTGGTTGTTCACTTAGGGGATGAAGCCACTACAAGCGATGCTACCCAAACGTTATCAGCAAATAGAGAAACGACCAACAGTACGACGGCTGTATCTTCATCTCAACTATCTAGTGAAGAAACATTTTCTGGAGGGACGTTGCAATCATTACTTCTATTTATAGGAGTACCTGTGGGAATCATAGTTCTGTTCGCCGCGAATCGCAATAGGAACTCTTCTTCCAAGCGTCGTTCTTCCGGTGGCGGTGTCAGTGTTGGTTCCAGTAGTGGCGGTAGTTGCAGTAGTGGCGGTAGTTGCAGTAGTGGCGGCGGTTCCAGTGGTGGTGGTGGTGCTGGCGGTGGTTTCTAATCTCATGTTCGCTTGGATCATTACAGGTTTTGACTGCCTCAAGTCGATAACAGATGCTGGCTAAATGTGTGAAACATTATTCCTCAAATTGACCTTTTGCAGACAATCTAGGAGTTAACCGTGAATAAGAAACAGACAACTCAGCTTCAAAAAATTACAGCTTTCCCCCATAACCTCATCAATATCAACAGTTTATCGGAGATAAAAACAATGAAACCTTTGGCACGTCAACTCAAACAAATGATTTGGACAGTTCCAGTTTGTCTAACCATTTTCTCCCCTCTGGCTGCCCAAGCCCTAACCGTTGAAGAAAGCACATTCAACGAAACAAAAGCCTTGGTTACTGAAACGAGTCCTGTCGTCGCGAGTAATACTACATCTCCTGAGCAACAAGACAGTATTTATAAGTCGTCTAACGAGGCTTTGCTGGCACTACTCATCCTATTGGGCGTACCTGTTGGAGTGCTGATTCTAGCCCTAAATAGCGATAACAGTTCTAGTAGTGGTCGTTCTAGTAGTGGTCGTTCTTCGAGTAGTGGTCGTTCTTCGAGTAGTGGCTACAGTGGCTACAGTGGTGGCGGCGATTCCGGTGGTGGCGGTAGTTCTAGTGGTGGCGGCTTTGGCGGCGGTGACAGTGGCGGTGGCGGTGCTGGCGGTGGTTTCTAAACGGAATGAATACCGCTTCGTAGTTGCCCAAAGCGTGCCATAAGCAAGTTAAGCGCTGACTACAAACTCTTACATCTAACATCATCAGTTTGTAGTGGCGCTGTCTTCGCCATCAGCGATCGCATCATTTTCTACCAACCCTTAAGTTAGTCAATCAACACTATCAAGTTGTAAAGAAATATTACAACAATCAACCTCTCGCATAAAAGCCAAGACTCAATAGCGAGTAAGAGACAGACGACGCAGGTTCAAGAATTTACAGCGTTCTCACATAACCCAATCAACATCAAGTTTTTTCGGAGATTGAAATCATGAAATCTTTTGCCCCTAAACTAAAACAGATGCTTTGGACAGTTCCATTTTGTCTTACAGTTTTTTCACCCATTGCGGCACAAGCATTAACAGTTGAAAACGTTACCAAGTCGCAACCAGTGAATAGCGGTTTTGCCACAGAAATGGCAGCGATTGTTAGTGAAAACACCGACAACCAAATCAATCCGATTAATTCCGATTTGCCGACTGCTCAAACGAATACTGGAGTCGCTAGTAATACTACGTCTTTAGAGTCCCAATCTAAGATCTATAAATCCTCTGGAGAAGGTTTACTGGCATTGCTCCTACTATTAGGCGTGCCAACGGTCGTGATTTTTATAATCGCCAATAGTAATGGCAGTTCTTCGAGTCGTCGTTCTTCGAGTCGTCGTTCTTCAACTTCAAGTAGTAGTTACACAGGCGGCGGTTACACGGGCGGTGATTCCGGTGGCGGTGGCTACAGTGGTGGCGGCGATTCCGGTGGTGGTAGTTTTAGTGGCGGTGACAGTGGCGGTGGTGGCGCTGGCGGTGGTTTCTAAGTAGCCTATTTTGATCAAGATTCCCCCTTCTTAATAACCCAAAATACCTGTAGTCCAGAGTGTAGGGGCGACCCGCTTGCACTACTTAAATACTCTATTCCATTCAATTAAGTTGGGTCGCCCTCTGCTCAAATTTGTTGTCATTACGACCTGAACAAAACGACATCGACATTTGAATCAACATCCGGACTCGATACCTCTCCAGTTTTTAACCAATAGCCAGCACATAATAATTAATTTTTTCAAATTTTGGATACAAATGCTTATGAAAGTTATAAAAGTTAAACGTCTAATTTTAGCAAATCTGTTTTGTCTAGCGCTTCTCCTATTCCCTTGTGTGAGTCATGCGTTAAATATACATGATGTTCCCAATCCGCAACAATCCAATGGCACTTGGGTGACGGATATGGCAAATATTCTCAGTGATTCGACAGAAACTAAACTTAATCAAATGATTAATGACTTAGAATCAAAAAACGGTACAGAAATTGCTGTAGTTACTGTGCCAGAAACAGCCCCATCAGCTTCACCCAAAGCGTTTACAACAGAGTTATTTAATCACTGGGGAATTGGCAAAGCCAATGAAGATAATGGTGTACTATTTTTGGTTTCAGTCGGCGATCGTCGCGTTGAAATTGAAACCGGTTATGGGATTGAACCAATTTTACCGGATGCTAAAGTTGGTAACATCATTGAGAATCAGATTACACCCCGATTCAAACAAGGCGATTTTGATGGTGGTGTGTTGGCAGGAACAAACGCGCTGGTGAGTGTTTTGCACAGTGGCAGTACTCATGCTATGTACCCAGTTGATACTATAACTCTGCCTCAGCGAGGTGTTATTTTACTAATTAGTATATGTGCTATCTTGTTGTCATGGTTTGAATACCACCAGTTCAAGAAAATTAGTGCTCCAATTTTGCTCAAACCCACGGGACGATCGCGCCTCCATGGTGTCAGTGATCCTAAGCAGAAAGCTTATCTAATCGCCTATATTGGTATAGTTTTGGCTACGTTGTCTTTGGGACTATTACTGGTCGTCATTTCTCCTAAAGTCTTTAGTATGAAAGTTGCAATTGGCTGGTTAATTTTTAGTGTAATTATTGGCTTTCCAATTGCTATCTTATTAACAAAAAAATATTACGTTCCACCATCTTGGCGTTGTAGCGATTGCGGTTTACCATTGAAAAGAGTGCGACCAAGCTTGGTTCCCTCTTTCCTCACCAAACCCGAAAAAGTGGCTCGAAATTTAGGCAGCGTGAAATTTGAAGGTTGGGAATGTCGTCCCTGTAGCCAGAAGATGCGGTTGCGGTTAATACATATCCGGGCTTATGTGGTTGATTCTCGTTCTTACATACAATGCCCAATATGTCAAGAATTAACAATGAAACACAGTGAAACAACAATTACATCTCCGACTGAATATAGCACGGGTGAACGTCGCATTATCGATGACTGCAAATGTTGTGATTATTACAAAGAGAAGATAGAAACTATCCCAAGTTTGCCTTCCAGTTCACACAGCAGTTCAAGTGACAGCAGCTCAAGTGACAGCAGTTCTAGCAGTAGTAGCGATTTTGGTGGCGGTGATAGTGGCGGCGGTGGTGCAGGTGGAGATTGGTAATTTTATGAAATTGTTGATTGAAATGGGAGCAAGTCATGAATAAATTAAACGGGGGAATACCTGAAGAAATTGTTCCAGAGGTTCTAGAAATAGCCTCACGAAATTATGCCAATAACAGCCAAGCTTACTCTGCCTCGGAACTCATACAAGCGGGTTCAGAAGCTCAGATTCCAGCGGAGTTTATTCAACAGGCAATTCAAGAGGTGCGATTGCGCCAAAAACGGCGTCAAAAACAACGCAAAATTCTAGCGACAATTGGTGCAAGTATTCTGGCTGTTAGTGCAATTTGGAGTATCTGGACATATAACTCATTTTCCCGCCATGCTTCTGTGGTTCAGGCTAAATGGGCGCAAGTAGAAAATCAACTTCAACGGCGGGCTGATTTGATTCCTAATTTAGTTCGAGTAACTCAAGCTTACACCGAACACGAAAAAGAAATTGTGTCTCTATTGCAGCAATCTCGTCAGGCTTATTTACAAGCGGATACCCCAGAACAAAAAGTGGCGGCTGTCGAAGAAGTGAATGACGCGATTAATCATTTTCAAGACTATGCCGCCAATAATTCTCAGTTACAATCGGGTCAATTATTTACGAACCTTCAGTATGAAATAGCCGGAACCGAAAATCGCCTTGCAGTAGAACGGATGCGTTATAATCAGGCGGTGCAACGGTACAATCAAACGATTCAGCAATTTCCTAACTCGGTTTTGGCAAATGGATTGGGGTTTGAAACGCAGCCCTTTTTCCAAGCGAAAAATACTGAACCTTAAAAAAATTATGGGTGGATAGGGCGGGTTTTGCCTGTTCAATTATTACACGGGTATAAAACTTAATCCCTAAACCCGCCCCTACAGGGATGGGAATTTTTCCCCAATATCAATGGGGCTGTAGACGGGATTACTGAGCAACTTGTCGAGCCTAACACTTAAACTGAACTGTAGGTCATCCATCGTTGTCATGGTATAGACGTTCTGGTGGAACGTCTCTTGCTGTAAATGTCGGAGTATCCATTATTCCTTTGCCGACATGAAATGACTGTGTTATGTTATGGTGTTAATTGACTTGATCTGACCATCACTGACTTAAGTGTTTTCTGACTCGATTGAATAAATTTACAGATTTATCGCCAGTCTATATTAAGTTAGGTAGATAATCCTCAAACCTTTGCATCAGAAAAATGAAGAATGACGAATGACGCTCCCCACCGTTAACTTTAATTTTTTCACCTACTTATCGCCTTCATGCCGTCCTCAAATTACGACTACTTATTTAATACGATTGAAGAGTTAGTGCTGCACCATTCTCCTAGTGGTGCAGAACGAGAAATTGATCAACTGCTAATCAATCGATTGCATGGTTTAGGCGTTGAATCGTGGCAGGATCGAGCCGGGAATATTATTGCTAAAATACCGGGTCAAACCTCTGAGCGCTCAATTGCGATTACCGCCCATAAAGATGAAATTGGCGGTATTGTTAAATCTATAGACGAACAGGGACGGGTGCAAGTCCGCAAACTCGGCGGCTCGTTTCCTTGGGTTTATGGTGAAGGGGTTGTCGATTTATTAGGTGATAATCAAACCCTGAGTGGTATTCTGTCCTTTGGGTCACGTCATGTTTCTCATGAATCTCCCCAAAAAGCGCAACAGGAAACCGCCCCAGTGCGTTGGGAAGAGGTTTGGGTGGAAACTAAATGTACTTTAGCTGAACTTGTCGCCGCCGGGGTGCGATCGGGAACCCGCATGGTTGTGGGTAAACACCGCAAGCGACCCATACGCCTCAAGGATTACATTGCTAGTTATACCTTGGATAACAAAGCCTCTGTCGCGATTCTTTTGAGTCTAGCAGAACAGGTAAAAACTCCAGTTGTGGATACTTATTTAGTGGCGTCGGCGAAGGAAGAAGTTGGCGCAATTGGCGCGTTGTATTTCAGCCAAAATCACTCTCTCGATGCCTTAATTGCCCTAGAAATCTGCCCTCTCTCCTCAGAATACCCAATTGAAGATGGGGAAGCACCCGTGCTGTTGTCTCAGGATGGCTACGGGATTTACGATGAAGGGCTCAACTGGGAACTGCGACAGGCGGCGAATGGGATTGGTGTTCCCTTACAGCTTGCCACGATTAGTGGGTTTGGTAGTGATGCGTCTATTGCCATGAAATTTGGTCATGTTGCTCGCGCCGCCTGCTTGAGTTTCCCGACGCAAAACACCCACGGCTATGAGGTGGCTCATTTGGGCGCGATCGCTAACTGCATTTCTTTGCTTGATACGTACTGCCAGACTCAGTTTGAGTGATTATCACAACAGGATGACGGGAAACGACTCCATTTATTAAGATACAGTTAAGATAAAATTGTAAGAGTGAAGATTGTGTAAATATAGGTAGTATAGGCTTATTGTAAGCAAGTTTTCTGTATACTAGATAAAAAGCGAAGGACTTAAAAAGCCGTTAGGGCTGAAAAATCAACAAATTCTTTGGGGCAAGTTTCTTATGTTGCACATCATGCTAGGTAGCTCAATTACTATTTACTTGGTAGTAGCTATGCGCTTGTTAAGTAAGTGGATGACTTGTTTACAACAAGATAATACGTTATCGGAAGATGATAAACTTAGCTGCGGAGTTTGTTTCGTTGTCGCCACTATTACGTGGCCCCTATCTGTACCCTACTCCTATCTAAAATTATTGGAAGGTCAAAATACTATTTCCCAAAACTCCTGATCAAGTTGAGTGTTTTTTGAAAAGACGTGGCAAGCCGGAAGTTCTGGGAATGGATTATAAACTAAAAATCCCATCAAGCCGCCATGCACAAAGCCGTCAACTAATTTCTTTCAGCCCCTTCTGATAAAATCACTTCAAAATATTGTCGGGGCGGATTTATACGCTCAGGAGAGTTCATAACTGATAACCTAACCACAAAACCCACCTTTAGTCAAACGTCAAAAAACATGAGGATGAGTAGCGAAGATTCTATGGTTTGACTAGAAATAAGAGGAGTCGCGTCTCTACTGCGTACCGTTTCGATTACAGGAGCAGTGCTCTAATACAGCGCAGCATAAATAAAGCGACCATTCGCGCTTGAGGGAAATGCTGTCAATGTAAGCGTTTTGAATTTTGAATTTTGAATTTCCAAAAAGCGGTACTAGCGCGTTGTGTCATCGTAGCCAAACTCTATCGTTATGGGGACAGAGATCGCCCCCAAAGACTGCCAAAATTGAAAAATAAGTGACCAACGCTTAGAGGAAAATAGAGGAAAATAATATGACGGCTACCTTAAGATCACCTCAATCCATAGAGTCCTGGTTGGGTGAAGAGGCAGACAATCTGTTGACGTACAACGCCAAAGTGGATAAACGTCTGTTACATCTACCCAGTCCAGACTGGGTGGAACGGATTTTTGCCGATAGCGATCGCCCTACCCCAGTGTTGCGTAGCCTTCAGCAGATCTATTCAAGCGGACGCCTTGCCAATACGGGTTATCTATCTATCCTACCGGTAGACCAAGGGATTGAACATTCCGCCGCCGCGTCTTTTGCTCCGAACCCGGTATATTTTGACCCGGAAAACATCATCAAACTTGCCCTCGAAGGCGGTTGTAATGCTGTTGCTACGACGTTAGGGGTTTTGGGCATGGTTTCCCGCAAGTATGCCCACCGCATCCCCTTCATTGCTAAACTGAACCACAATGAAATGCTGACATATCCGAATCGATATGATCAGCTTATGTTTGCCAGTGTCGAGCAAGCCTGGAACTTAGGCGCCGTAGCTGTTGGTGCTACGATTTACTTTGGGTCCGAGGAATCGAGCCGCCAAATCGAGGAAGTGAGTCGAGCATTTGCCCGCGCCCACGAGTTGGGAATGGCAACGATCCTGTGGTGCTATTTACGCAATAGCGTTTTTAAGCAAGATAAAGATTATCATCTTTCTGCTGATCTCACGGGTCAAGCTAATCATCTTGGCGTTACCATTGAAGCCGATATTATTAAGCAGAAACAGCCCGAATGCAACAATGGCTATGGTGCGGTTGCCAAAGCTACAGGCGAGAAATATGGCAGAACGGATGATCGGGTCTACTCTGAACTCACGACTGATCACCCCATTGATCTGACTCGTTATCAAGTTCTCAACTGCTATGCAGGTCGTGCAGGTTTGATTAATTCTGGGGGTTCATCAGGGAAAAATGATTTCGCCCAAGCTGTTCGCACTGCTGTAATTAATAAACGGGCTGGCGGTTGTGGATTGATTTCTGGACGCAAGACATTCCAGCGACCTTTTGAGGAAGGCGTTAAGCTGTTCCACACGATTCAGGATGTTTATTTGTCTGGTGATGTGACTATTGCTTAATCCTGAGTTGCATTTAAACCTTGGTCGGGGCGGGTTTAGTTACATCTGTTGTGAGAGAAGACACGATAATTGTGAAACCCGCCCCTACACAAACGAGGACGGGAACCTCATCGCTTCATAGCGTCGCTCAAATTCTTTTCAGGTTAAGCGATCGCCATTTTCTAGGGGCGGTAGGTTGGACATCGCCTGGGATTTGCGAGCTGTATGGGTTTGGGAGTTTTTGACCGCCATAGAACAAGACCTTTTAAGCGCTACTGTCAGTATAAATAAATGTCTGGTGAATTTAGATTGACATAGATTCTCATACCTCAATATGCCCAACAAAACTTTACAAGCCCGTTTAGATCGCTTTATCCACACTCCCCAAACTGAACTGGCGCTGATCCTGCTCATTCTGCTTTCCGTAATTCTCGTGATTGCGGAAGTCACGCTTGACAGTAAAGATCAACCTTATAAACTCGTCTACCTGACTCAAGAACTACTCACCGGCATCTTTATTATCGAGTTGACAATCCGCTATTTTGCTGCTAAGAAAAAACGCCGTTTCTTCCGCCACTATTGGTTAGACATTATTGCCGTATTGCCCCTATTGCGAGCATTTCGCCTGTTGCGGGTTTTGCGCCTCTTACGGCTATTGCGGGTGGGAATCTTGTTAAATCAGAATTTAAACCGTCTTGGCTCTACCTTAGCCACGAGTATTGGTGTCCAGATTGGCGTATTGCTGGTTGTCGGGTTAATTATTTTAGTCGGCGCGATCGCGATTCACTTGCTAGAAGGTTTTAACAATCCTGATTTCGCCTCTGTGAAGGATTCCCTCTGGTGGAGCTTTTTTACCCTTGTATCCGGAGAACCCATCGGCGGCGAACCCCAAACCGATGCGGGACGATTGGTTACACTCATGGTAATTCTGGGTGGCTTGACGATGTTTGCCATGTTTACGGGCGTCGTTTCCGCCGTCATGGTACAACGATTGAGAACAGTGATGGAAATCAAACATTGGGAATTGGACGAACTACGAGATCATATTGTTATCTGTGGCTGGAATCGCAGTGGACATCTCCTGATTGAGCAACTACAAGCTGATCCGATTTTAAAACACCATCCGATTGTAGTGGTTGCTGAATTTATCCAAACACCGGAACGAGAACTCAAACATGTTAATCATTCCCAAATTTATTTCTATACGGGGGATTACACAACAATCGATGTACTCGAAGCGGTAGGAATTTATCATACCTCACGCGCTATTTTGTTGGCGGATGCAACCCATCCTCGCAGCGATCAGGATCGGGATGCACGGACAGTTTTAGCCGCATTAACCATTGAAAAGCTCCATCCAGGTATCTATACCTGCGCTCAACTTCTTGATGGCAAAAATAATGTACAACTGCGAGTAGCGGGGGTGGAAGATGTGATTGTCGCTGATGAATTGGCGAGTCATTTAATGGCTACCTCAGTCCGAAATTGGGGTTCTGTGGATATGTTAGCGGAATTGCTCACCGTGCAGATGGGGAACCAAATCTATAAAATTTCCCTACCCCAGCAATGGAATGGTATTTCATTTTGGAATGCCGCTCAATGGCTAAAAGAGGAGCTAGATAGTATTTTAGTCGCTGTGGAACGGCAAACTGGCGGGCGTCGAGAGACTCTGGTTAATCCACCCAAAGATGAGCAACTAATATCTGGCGATTGCTTGATTGTGATTGCTCGCCATCAACCCCAAATTGAGAAAGTAGGGGTTTGGTTACCAAACCCCTAAACCCCTAGGTTTGGTAACCAAACCCCTACTACTAATCAACATCGGGCTGGAATAGGAGCAGGCGTAGAGACAGGGGGAAAGATTTGCATTGATGAATGGGCAACTGATAGCCTAACTCGAGTTCCTACAGGTAATGGTGTATTTAGGGCGGTGCGAGCATGGAGTTCCTTACCAGAGGGGGTTTGTAGACGATACCGATACTCCCTCCCTAGAAAATGGCGATCGCGAATCAAGACGGGTGCATCATTATCGGGTTTGAGAATCACGTTTTCTTCGAGCAGCATTAATTCCCCACAATCAGGAATGGCGTCATTGGGGAATTGGGTGTTATCGTGACATTCTCCATTCCCGATTTCAAACGAACCCACCTCAGTTTCCCATAACTGTCCCCGACGACGGGCGGGTAAGAAATTGGCTTGGGTGACGAATTCGGCGACAAAACGAGAGGCTGGATTGGTATAAATTTTTTCGGGGGTTCCCAACTGTTCTAGACATCCAGCCTGCATGACTCCTACTTGATCACAGATGGATAGGGCTTCTTCTCTGTCGTGGGTGACAAAAATTGCTGATGTGCCAATCTCTTTGAGGATTGATCGCACGTCTTGGCGCAACCGCAGACGCACTTGTACATCCAGATTACTCAGAGGTTCATCTAACAAGATTAAACTGGGACGCGGTGCTAACGCCCGGGCGAGGGCGACTCGCTGCTGTTGTCCTCCCGATAGTTCGTGGGGGTAGCGTTTCTCTAATCCTGATAATCCTACCAGTGCGATCGCGTCAGCCGTATTTTTCTTGATGGATGTCCGACTCATCCCACTGCGGCGGTTTTTCAAGCCAAAGCCTACATTCTCCGCCACATTCAGGTGAGGGAACAAGGCGTAGTCTTGAAACACCATACCCGTGTTCCGCTGTTCTGGGGGTATCCAATACCCCGAACCCGCAACCGGACGTCCAGCCAAGACGACTAGTCCCGACTGAGGACGCTCAAACCCTGCTACTATCCGCAGTAGAGTCGTTTTGCCACAGCCAGACGGACCCAATAACCCCAGTAAATCACCTTGACACAAAGTTAGTGTCACACGATCAACGGCTGGAGTTGTATGTTGATCATAGTGCTTGGTAATGTCCTCTAAATGTAGAATTGCTGCTTGTTCCATAAGAGTGTTTGAGTTTTGACCCTTCACTTCGCCCATAGGGCACGGCGCTTGTGTAGGGGCGGGTTTCACTACTATCGTTTTTGACCTCACAAAAGATGTGACTAAACCCGCCCTGAGCGATTTGTATAGGGATTCTTTTCACTACTATCGTTTCTTACATCCCCCTGCTTCCCCTGCTCCCCCTGCTCCCCCTGCTCCCCCTTTTCTCATCTCCCCATCTCCCCATCTCCCTACTTTTTACGGCTAGGAAGCCGCCAGCAGTCCTCCAGCCAAGAGGCTAGATCTCGGCGTGGTACGGTTAGCTGTCTGACCACACTCCACAGTTGAATCGCCGTCACCGGATCATGAATCTCAGCCGTGAGTGGCTGGTTCATCCCGCAGTGACTTGTAATCGAGAGTTCCTGTAAACGGCGGTAAACTTGCCACCGAGCGGCTTGATTAATTTCAATCACTTGACCAGTTTTGGGTTGAAAACTCCAGGAATTCATTTTTCGCTCAAAATGCAATATATTATCATTAATATCTGTTGCCAGACATTAAATTTTTCATGAGAACTGCTATGAGAGGGAGTTTTAGCCAGATTTCACTCCCGTATCTTAGTTTAAGCGAGACGGGAACCAAATGCTAATCTTTCTCAATTGATTGGCTAAAAGACAATGATGGCGGTATAGTAATCCTCCTCCTCCAAGCAAGCTACATTGTTCATTGCGATAGAATTTAGCCCTAATCGACAACGAACAGGTGGCGTGGTTACACCTAAGCAAGATGGCGTGGCACACCTAAGCAAGATAGATGACGCTTACGCCCGGAAACTGTAGGGGCGCAAAGGATGGTGTCCGATTTAACCGTAAAATCGATTCGAGTACTTTAACTGTGTCAAAAGCGACCTGTAGGAGCAAATTTCACAGAAATTTAATATTTATCCGATTAGATTTCATCAAAACTATACCCAATTGGCTGAGGTTCGGCTGCACAATAGAGAAAGCGAAAGCACCCTGCCTGAAAAAACCCTATATAAAGGCAGATCAATGAACCCGTGAAGCCCTGACAGGGTAAGCTCACATTCTTGTTTAGACTTCGGTCTTAAATGGGAATGTGGGCTTACCTGATTTAAGTAAAATTTGTGGGTATTCCGTACTTAGTTCTTCAAATATCTGATAACGAGTATATTTTACTACCCCAACTCTTCAACTAAATCTATCGGTTAAAAATTCTGCGGAGTCTTCAGCATAAAAACCAAATGGGTTGGCTGATTGATCCAGATGAACAGACGGTATTTGTCTATTTACCGCAGCAACAACCCCAAGTGTTTGACCAACCCCAGGAGTTGCTTCCGGTTCCAGCTTTTGCCCGTGAATTTAAACTCACGTTAGGTGATCTATTTGGCTGGTTATTAGAATAGGAATATAGGAGAGTTTGTCGTCAAAATTTGCCTCGCTTATGGCACTAAAGTGCCTACTACAAACCTTCATGTCACGTCTTGAATAAGCTTTTCCAAATAAGTTTGAGCTTCATCAGGCGACATCATTAACGCCTTACCTTGACGCAGAATTTCATATTTACCTTTGTGATAACCATGACCCGCAATTAGCCCTAGCTGAACCGCTTGATTTCCCAATTGTGTCAACTTGTTAATACTAATCCCCTCTAACTCTTGATTAAGTTTTTGTCTGATAATATCTTCGTTCATCGTGTTCTCAAGGATAAAGGATAACCAACTCTATACGGTCAGAACCAATCAACAATGAATCTTTTAAATCGATATCCGAGGACCCACATACTGATTAAACGTTGGACTATCCGGTTCAGTATCCACGATTAGCTGACTTTCTGCACCGTCAACCAACAAGCGGACTAAATAGCGTCCTCCTTTCATCCGTTCAACGGGGAAAGAAACCCAAATTACATCGGTCTGACGAGGAGAAGCTTCAAATAGATAAGCAGCGGGTTGATTCGTGTCAATTTCATTGAGGGCTAGCAGGACACGCTGCTTTTTACCTATAGTTAAATTGGATCGTACCCGTACTTCCGCAGACCGTAGGTCTTCATCATCAATCTCTTTTTTGGATACCGTAGTTTTGGTAACCGTGGGACGAATTACCAAGGGGGATACATTCGACTGAATACTGGAGACAAAGGTTTGGGGCTGATTAACAGTTTGCATCTGACCCCCATTACCACTTGCCTGACTCATCCCATTATTCGAGGTGGGTGGCATCACTTTGGCAAGACGATGCACCACCTGGAGACTATGCATCCCCGCCTGTAAAGACTCAGGTGGTATGGAGGAAAGGGGTAATGTAATTTGGGTTTCGGTGATTTCGCTGGGGATGACTTCGGTTTCCCCAATCCAGACTTGGGTAATATCGCTTTTTAAGTGGTTCCCTTGAATTAAGACAGTACTATCTGCGAGAATGGGTTCTAATCGTCCATCTTGGGGAATTATCCGATCAATCTTAGGCTGATTGGTAAAGGGAACAATCCCATCCAAGGAACGAGCGCGTACCGGCAGAGGTCTCTTACCTGCTTCTTGCCCTTCGAGCATAATCACCCTAGCCCGATACGCCACCGATAGCAGATAAGTGGTTTGAAAAAAAGCTGACCAGGCTTTGGATAAGTCTTCTAAGGAAAGATCAAGGGGCCACAGGGAGATTTCTTGGATTTGATCCGGTAAGTCAGACTCTAATAAATAGCGATAGGTAGAATCGTTGAGAGTCTGCTGAATCTTCTCTTGTTTTAGGGTACGCCAGTCATTGAGTCCACGCATCACACTACCCATCAACCGTTGGGGTTGTAAGTCGGCGTCATTGCCGTAGAAACTAATCATGTAGTGTAAGTCTAGGGCAGTTTGCGATCGCTTGGCAGCTGGATTCATCCGACTACGGGCTTGGACTTCAGCCTGTTGACGCCAAGTATGGTTAATCTGAACCTGGTATAGAAAGACATTCACACCAACTTGGGGAGTCGCTGTTCCCACTTCATTGGGTCGTAGTGTGGTTACTGTTGCCCCATTAATATCGTCCTGAATCGCCGTCTGTACGATTCGTTGTAATGTTGCGGTGACGGTAGCAATGGCTAGATGGTTACTCATGATGACTCAGACGTTTCCACGGTTGATGGTTGACAGTTGGCATTTAACCTGCTATGGCATTCTTGAAGTAACTGACCTGATCCACAGGGACAGGGGCGATCGCTAATACCTTGAGCAAATAAGGGATTGAATGAAGGTAGATCATCAAAATAACCGACTGGTGGCTCAGCATCTACAAGAACTTTAGCTCGGTCTAACTGAGGGATACACTCAATCAACCGTGACCCTATTTTTACCTGAACAGCGGTTTCTGACAAGAGGAAGGCAAATTGATGGTCATTTTGCAACACTTGGATTCGTTCTAGGATTTCCGGCGAATTCAGTGGCGGACTATTCGTCGCCAGTACAACGGTATTCCCCCCCTCTAAGGGAAAGAGATAAACCTGGGCAAATACTGCCTGAATCGTCTTCACTTTGTCGGCATAAAACCGTTCTCGTTGAAACAGATTAACCGCCAAAACTCCATTCTCTGACAGGTGATTTTGGCAGAGTTGATAAAATTCCTGAGTGGCTAAGCGATAGGGCGTGTAACCGTTACCGATAATGGCGTCGGTGAAAATTATATCGTAACAAACATCAGGTTCCTGCTTCGCGAGATAGTCTCGTCCATCTTGCAGGGTAACCTTGAGACGTTCATCAAAAGGTACACCAAAAAATTCCGTAGCTATCTCAATAAAAAGGGGTTCAATTTCCGTACATTCAATTTGAACGTGGGGAAAGTAATGATGTAAAACCGAAGGAATTCGACCTCCGCCAAATCCAGCGCAATAGACTCGTTTCGGTTCAGGTTGCCAAACTAAACTTAACAGCATGGCTTGGCTGTAAGGAGAGATTAAGTTAAGCGGCTCATTGAAATCAAGCTGAGATTGCACCAAGTCTGAGGTTAAATAATCCCGGTCAATCAGGGCAACTCGGATCACAGATTTGCTTTTTTCTACCATGACAAAGTGAACCCCGGATGGCGCCAAAAGTAAACATCCGTCGGGTTGAGCTTGTAGCCAATCTAGTCGTTTGTCATTTGTCATTTGTCAAGAAACTGGGAACAGGACATTCATAATTTATGATGCATCATTCATCTTGTAAATCGGCGGATTTCTGTAACCCAGCGCAGCCGTTCTTCATGTTCTAGGTTTAGAATATCGTCTAATGACCAGTGAAAGTAAAAAGCAATTAAGGCTACCTCTTGGTATAAACTCTCCAAAGGGTAGCCTAAAATTCCCCCGATCGCGCCAATCCCTCCTCATGCTGATTAATGCGATTTAAAAAGTTCTGTACGTAGATCAAGTCTACTAGGAAAAGTTGTTCTAGTAGTTTTGGTGTAACCGGAGAAAGGTTACCGAGACGGGTGATGACTCTAGACAAAATGACCAAAATTCGGTAATAGGGTTCTTGCTGAACCCGGCTATCTTTGTTAACTAAAATCTCATCTTTGCCTGTAACTAGGCGCATTATCCCATGGTGATGAATACCACCATTTTCATCAACTAAACCTTTGGGTAGAGTAAATTCAAAATAGGTATAGTCCATAATTATTGGTCTTATGTCTTTTGTCCTTTATCCTTCGTCTTTTTAGTTCTCCTGTAGGGGCGAACCGCTGCATAAATCAACAACTAGAGAAACAGGGCGGGCGCGAGTCACATCGAGGTGCAACCGAAAAGATAGTAGTAAAACCCGCCCCTACAGAGGCTCGGGTCGCCCTTTACTTAACCCCCTGTGTCAAAACTTGTTTCTTGAGAATTATGGCAGACAAAAACCAGTAATTTTATATCATTCATAATCTGAGGGAATTGATACAGGTTGCACTGATAAACTGGAAGCCGATTCCCCTTGATTATCAGGTTCTAATTCATTAATTTGCCGATAAAATTGCTGTAGATAATTGAGATCACAGGCAAATAAATTTTCAATTACCGTGGGAGTGACTTCATCCAAAGCCCCCAAACGCAAAATAACTCGCGATAAAATAATCACGGTGGCATAAGCGGGATTGGATTTCACACGCGGATCACGCATGGGAACGATTTCATCAATCGCCCGTGCTAACCGCATTACCCCCTTGCGGTGCAAGTTTCCCTCCCCATCCAGATATCCTTTGGGAAGATCAAATTCAAACTGGGTTTGAATCATATACCTGGTTTAATCCGTCTTAACTGTTCAACTGTCACCTCGACTTCTTCTATTTGATAGTCATCTCCTTTGACACTCAAATCAGAAATTTTATAGCTAATGGGCCACGCGCCTTTAAATTCAAATCGAAACTGCTCCTCGGATGCAGTATTATAGATAACTAACGCACCATTCCGCCGTTGATCTTCCCAATTCGCGCCTTCTTGAACAGAATTTAGCCAATTCCACAGCGTCATGGAAATATTTAAGCCTCGTTTCAAGGTGAGATTGGTATAGGTCATATTACCAGGAACCTTTGTGCGAACCACTCGCCCTCTAGAATTCCCACTTTTACCCCACTTCTGCGGCGTTACTTCGCAGACTTCAACGACATCCTGGGTGGCTTTAAAGCCTGCACATTCCTCAAACAGACCATCGACAGAATCATTACTCCCATCTAGGATTAACTCTAGAAAATAGCGCGATCGCGTCAGAATTTCAACTTCTGTCACTGTTCACCTCCTTTGCTTTTGTCTCTCCTGTCCTCCGGAAACGAATAAAACACTGCCCAGTGTCCTCCAAAGAAGCACCTAGGCAGTTGATTCAAGAAACTGGATTGAGAATTGTGGCAATACTCACATCACACGTCTGCCCGTACCATTTTCGTGAATCGAATCTCCATCGTATCTTTAGCCATTTCTCCCGGCTTACTAACATCTAATTGACTGGTTTGGGTGAGGTTGCTGGGGAAGCAATCGATGAAATCGTACTGCGCCCCAATCTTACCATTCATATCGTAAATAAACAGTGATGCTGTTTTTCGCTGTTTCCTCGACTCTGTAGCTCCACCGGAGAACGAACTCGCGTGGCATTTCTTATACCAATCGGTTATTGTCTGTTGATATCCCTCGTTACCTGCCACATATTCGAGTTTAAGAGCAGAACCATACTCGACTGCACCCGGGGTAGCTTGGGTTTGGGTTTTCCCATCTTTGCCGCAGCCGATGGCTCCGCTTCCTGCTGCCACTTTCATTTCAATCGCAGGAATCGTACATTTTTCGACAACTATCTCCATTCCATCACAATCAAAAAAGAAAGCAGCGTTTGTGTTATATTCAATATCTGCCATGGTTCAACTCCCAGATAATTCAGTTCATTAAATAGCTGATGATCAAATTCCTCAAATGTCCTACATCACGCGGGTGCAATTTTCGCACACTATTGTCCAGGTTTCTTTGAGATAATCTTTGCCGTTGACATCTAATTCGGAAAGGCTCATTTTAGAGGGCCACGCTTCTTGGAAGTCCCATTGAGCTATAATTGCATCATCATGACTGTAGGCAAAGATACTTCCTGTTTTTTTGTTTTCACCCCATTTTCCTTCACCGCCATCGGAGGGAGGGAGGCAAGCTTTGAACCATTTGTACATGACTACACTAGAACTGGTTGGACTTGGACTAGAAAGGCAGACTAAATCAAAAGTGACCACTTCCTCAAAGCCAGCCGAGTTAATCTGCCGCTCTGATTTCCCACCTTTCATTGAACCAACCACGGCGGATTCACCCGCTAGTTTCGGCTTGTAATCAGGAACTTTCACACTTTGAAACGAAAGTTCACCCATGCCATCAATATCACAGGAAAAACTACTAGGGGCAAGACCTTTTAGTTCGACAGCCATATTTTTATCTCCTTACTCTCAAGTTAATAGTTAACCTTGACTTGTTTCGATGTGTTGCCGATATAGAACTTAACACATCGACAAAACCATCAAGCCATAATCAGACACTTTAGCATTTAGAGACTTCTGTTATAGCATGAATTTTCGCTCAGATCGATTACAAAATGTCAAGGTCTGTGAGGTGCTGTTAAGCGTTCGATGAAATCCGAGTTCCGTTACATAAGACTTATGCAAATCTAGGCAGAGGTACTCATAACTAGGCTTACTGCTTACTTCCTGCTTCATTCTGGAGGTGTCGGCACCTTCCCAGTCCACAGGCTAAAACCACCTAACTGGCGGCTATCTCCAAATTAATGGAGGCGTTGCACTCTCTCTCAAGCTCTAACCCGCAATTGTCACACCCTTCCCTTTTTATTGTATGTTTCTCAACCCGTTTTCGTTACAATTATTTACTTTGCTAAATTCAGGGCGACCCGATGTAGGGGCGGGTTTTACTACTATCTTTTCGGTTGCACCTCAATGTGACTCGCGCCCGCCCTGTTTCTAGAGTTTCCATTAATCCAAGCGGGTCGCCCCTACATGGTTTTAATACCTACCCAAGGCAATTGCTTGGGTAGGATTTAGAACCTATTGATTCGGTGCCCACTGACTAATGCGGAAGATGACAAATTCAGCCGGACGTACTGGACAAACACCCACTTCTACATAGAGACGACCCAGCATAATCGTCTCATGGGTGTTAATTTCTCCATCGCACTTGACGTAGAACGATTCTGAAGGGGAAGTTCCAAACAATGCTCCCTCACGCCAAAGCCGCTCCAAGAAATTGTTGACTGTACGGCGTACACGAGCCCAGAGAATTTGGTCATTTGGCTCGAACACCACCCACTGTGTACCAATTTCAATGGATTTCTCAATGTAGCTGAGTAAGCGGCGGACACTGATATAACGCCATTGCACGTTATCCGGTTCTACCAAGGTGCGAGCACCCCAAACCTTATAGCCTCGGTTGTAATTGGCGAAGTTACGGATACAGTTAATTCCCATCGGGTTTAACAGTTCTTGTTCCCGCATATTGGTGTCATAGGCTAAACCCGTTACACCGCGCGGTGTTTCGTTCGCTGGTGCTTTGAACACACCTCGTGTTTCATCAGTGCGACACCAAATCCCCATCATGTGACCACTGGGGGGGACATAAATGGGTCGTCCACCATTACGAGGGTTCGCCACTTTAATCCAGGGATAGTAGAGAGCGCCAAACATGGAACGGCGGTTAAACAGTTTTAACCAAGCCGCGACATCTTGAGGTTTCTGTTGTTCAGCCGCAACTGGGGTATCTCCTTTCGTCGGCTTGACTGGAGGTGCGTCAAGAACTGCCATCCGGTAGGCTGGACCTGGGAAGGAATTCTCGCACATACTTAGCATCATTTCCATGACACCGTGAACTTGTTCTAAGTTCATCAATCCTTCTTGATACACTTTCATCAAGTCAGGACAAGCAATCATGGCGACTTCATCAATTTCAAAAATCCCCTGTGTCCCCGTGCGGTCATCCCGTTGTCCTTGTAAATCGCGGGCAAAGTTGTCTGGGGGAGAAATGTACGGTGGCGGCGTAATCTCATACGCTCCTTGCATGGGGCGCCGTGACAAGGGTTGTCCGCTTTGGGAGATGTCAACCGCCTGGATAAATTCAGAACTTTCAACGGCGGTGACTACATACTCAGCTACCTGCGTATCCACTTCTGGATTCATGGTCAGGTGGTCATACCGTTCCAATACCTCTTCGCCGCGTGCCACAATCAGGTCAAAGAATTCACCGGTGTTGTAGGGCGGTTCGGCATCCTCTGGTGCGTCTTCGGGTAAGGGTTTCGGTGTACTTTCTTGAATCACCACCCGCAGCCGTGGCTCATCTGCACCGGGTAGCGCTAAAGCTCCCCCTTCTTCTGATTCAGATTCAGCCGGCTTAATCATGAATTGTAACGAGGGGCGATTTCCCGATGTTAAAACCTTAGTCCCCGTTTGCTCGATTGGCGGCGGTTCAGCACCCGGTAGTTTAGTGCCAATACTGGTTACCCAGCAGCGACCCCCACCATTGAGGAACCACCCTTGAACCGCAAAGGGTAAATAGGCGTCAAAGTCGGTGAACCCATCGGAGCCTTCTTTGGCAAACGACTGCAAATACTGATCCCAAGTGGTAATCAGCATGGGTTTAAATAATTCGGCGTCACCGCGTATATCCTCGGTAAAACCAATAAACCCAGCGACACTCATACTAATGCCCTCAATCGGGCGACTGCCACGGTCTACCTCTTCAACGTAGACTCCTGGCGCAAAATAATCTAATGGCATGAGTAATATTCCTCCATTTAGGACTTAAATCAGCCAACAGAAAAACAACCTTAGAGTGTCAAACTCTATACACTGTTGGCAGAGGCAGTTTTCTGTGCCAATTGAAAGGAACAAGAGCACAAGCAGACAACGCTGGATGTGCCAAAATCCCTAATGTATTCCGTAAGGCTGCTGGAGCTAGCCAACTTCTGCATAATATCTTTCAGTGATAGCATGTCAGAACGTGTTCGTACAGGAGTCATTCCCTTTTGTTGTCGCAACCAGCGATGACGCCGTAGCTCAGTTAAGTTCTTATAGAACAACTGTTGCTTATGTGACATCTCTTACACCGTAATCTTTGATTCGGTGTAAGCTTCCAAGACAATCCGGCTATTGCTTAGGAGACTCTTGGCTTTATTAACGACACGGGATGCCCCACCGCGCCGGAACAATACAAAGTTTATCTGGGAACTTCCCCCAGACCAGATATTTGCCAAGGTTCGGGCAACAGGAGCGATCATAGAAGTCTGTGATTATGCTGTACGCATAAGTGTCATGAGAGAGGCTAACCCTAGCTATATTATTAGACTATAGTCGAAAATTTACCTAAAATATCTTTACAAATTATAAACTAAATCTTAAAAAATATTTATTTTTGCCGCGACCTATTTGAGAAGGTTGCCCAGTTTTAGGCTATGATTGTTGTCTAGCACTTTTTTAGGTCAATTTAGCTAAAATTGTAAAGAAAAGTAAAAAGTAAGAATGCTGGGGATTGGATGAAATAGGGATAAAGCCGTGTAGAGTTTTGACTAAAGGGCGACCCGAACCCATTGACTGGATTCCAGTTGTTAATGGGCACAAGGGGGCAAGAATACAGATAAAATGCGGTTAGAGGACTCCTGTCATGTCACAACTGGTCAAAGCGCAACTGATTTCAACTGATGGTGGCGGAACTATTGAATTCATGTTTAATCCCAACCAGTTGGCGTTCAATCAGCAAATTAATCTAACTAAAAGTAGTGGAGCGCGGACAGGTAGGGGATTGCCTAAAGTTAACTTTGCTTATCCTGAACCCGTCATCCTCACCATCAATGACCTAATTTTTGATACCTACGAGCGAGGGGAGAGTGTTCTAAAATATATCAAATCATTTCAAAAAGCGGTTGATTTTGCCGAGTCAGGAGCGGGTCGAGAGAAACGTCCACCAACTTATGTGTTTACCTGGGGTTCTCAAAAGTATATCCGCTGCTTTGTAACCAAACTTGATTACAATCTGACGATGTTTCTGCCGGATGGGACACCAGTACGCGCCAAGATTAACTTAACTTTAGAAGAGATTGATGAGTCCATATCCCAACCGGGTATGTCTACGCCTAAGTCGAATGCCAGTCAACGCCAACAAGATAGCTTGTCCAGTCGTAAGGCTCGGCTTAAATCAGGCTCTGGCGCGAGTTCACCCCCGTTAAGTCCCTCGCCTCAAGCAGCACCATCGGCAAGTTCCCTGACTACGGGAGGTTTGGGGGGTGCAGCTAATGCAGCATCCCAGGCTGCCTCTCAAGCCTCTGATGCGGCTTCTCAGGCGGCTAATGTGGCGTCTCAAGCTGCTTCTCAGGCGGCTAATGCGGCTTCTCAAGCTGCTTCTCAAGCCTCTGATGCGGCTTCTCAGGCAGCTTCTCAAGTCTCCGATGCGGCGTCTCAGGCGGCTGATACAGTATCCGATGCGGCGTCTCAGGCGGCTGATACAGTATCCCAAGCTGCCTCTCAAGCCTCTGATGCTGCTTCCCAGGCGGCGTCCCAAGCCTCTGATGCTGCTTCCCAGGCGGCTTCTCAAGTCTCCGATGCTGCTTCCCAGGCGGCTGATGCGGCATCCCAAGCTGCCTCCCAAGCTTCTGATGCGGCGTCCCAAGCTGCCTCCCAGGCGGCTGATGCGGCATCCCAAGCTGCCTCCCAAGCTTCTGATGCGGCGTCCCAAGCTGCCTCCCAAGCTTCTGATGCGGCGTCCCAAGCTGCTTCTCAACTTGAAGAATGAACATCATGAAACCCATTAAATTGGGTATTAGTAGCGAGCAAGATGCTCGCACTACAAGGATTTCCTCATTATAGACATTAAGGTTTACAGCAGATTTCAGGTTGATGAGGTACAGTATTCTGAGCAAGATCCCCGACTTCGTAGGAGCATCATTTAGTAGAGATGTTCCAGCGGAACGTCTGGAACAACAGGAAAGGAAAGTCCTAATCGATGTGTCTACTGCTATACTTGAAAAGCGCTGTAAATGCTGAACCGCTTATTTCATTGCCTCTACTGAGTCGCGATCGCTAAACGAATGCCTTCGACTAAACGTAAGCGATCCATAACGCTAACAACTCGACCATGAGGGACATTTTCATCGGCATTAATAATCACCAAGACTTGAGAATTTGCCGTAACCAATGACTCTATCCCTGCTTCAAGTTGAGATAATTCAATCGGTTCCCGGTTAATGAAAATTGCCCTATTTTCCTGAATTGTGATCGTAATTATTCGGTCTTGTAGCTGACTTTCTGCGGTTGTCGCCGTCGGCAAATTAACAGGTAATCCTTCAGATCGGGTTAAATAAAGAGTTGAAATTATAAAAAATGCCAAGATGGCGAATATCGCATCAATCATTGGCACAATATTAATCTGGAATGGTGTTTCTGAATCATCAGGTAGACGCATAGTAGTGTAGAGACGCTTCTTGCATCGCGTCTTGAGTTGAGGTTGTTTACTGACGACGGAATAACAAATGACAAATAAAAACGGTAGAAAAGGCTAACCTTCTCTACCGCCAAATCGGAATTATCAATCGAGTGGATTATTCAGCACCTTGAGGTAAAAGTTCCCGTTGTTCCCCAGGTTCTCCAGGAATAACTTTCACTTTGCCCTCTTCATCCACATCGACAATAGCGCTGTCTCCTTCTTGCAGGCGAGTAGAAAGGATTTCTTCTGCTAATACGTCTTCTAACAAGCGCATGATTGCCCGACGCAGGGGTCTTGCGCCATAAGACGGACTGTACCCTTCTTCCACCAAGCGTTCTTTGAAGCGATCGGTGACTTCCAAGGCAATTCCCTGTTCTGTGAGACGCTTGAAGACTTCCCGCAGTAGGATATCGCAGATTTCCTTGATCTCGTCTTTGCTAAGCTGACGGAAGACAATAATCTCATCCAAACGGTTGAGGAATTCTGGACGGAAGTACTGCTTGAGTTCCTCATTGACCAAAGAACGGATGCGGTTGTACTGGGATTCGGCTTCGTTGTCGCTTAACTCAAAGCCTAAACCACCGCCACCTTTTTCAATCACCTTAGACCCGATATTAGAGGTCATGATTAATAGGGTGTTCTTAAAGTCTACTGTCCGCCCCTTAGCATCCGTGAGACGCCCGTCTTCCAGGATTTGCAGCAGCATGTTAAAGACATCAGGATGGGCTTTTTCGATTTCGTCGAATAGCACCACCGTGTAGGGACGACGACGTACTGCTTCAGTTAGTTGACCGCCTTCGTTGTAGCCGACGTACCCTGGAGGCGAACCAATCAACTTACTGACGGTATGGCGTTCCATGTACTCGGACATATCCAAGCGAATCATCGCGTCTTCAGATCCGAAGAAGTAAGCCGCCAAGGATTTGGCTAACTCAGTTTTACCCACCCCGGTAGGACCTGAGAAGACAAAGCTGGCGATGGGACGGTTGGGATTCTTCAAACCTACCCTTGCCCGTCGAATCGCGCGAGACACCGCTTTCACCGCATCTTCCTGACCGATGAGGCGCTGGTGCAGCGTATCTTCCATGTGCAGCAGCTTCTCGGACTCGGATTCAGTTAGCTTGCTAACGGGTACACCCGTCCACGATGCGACAATGTGGGCGATATCTTCCTCATCAACGACTGGCGAATCATCCGTTCCCGTTTCTGTCTTTTTATTTTGAGCGATCGCGCGAATTTCGCTTTTAATTTCCATTTCCCGATCGCGCAGTTCCCCCGCCCGGTCAAAGTCTTGCGATCGCACGGCGTCGTCTTTTTCTTTGAGGACTTGTCGCAGTTCCTTATCTAACTCTTTAGCTGCTGGGGGAAGCTGGGAGTTAATTAGACGCACGCGGCTACCGGCTTCATCAATCAAGTCAATCGCCTTATCTGGCAAAAACCGATCTGAGATATAGCGATCTGACAGTTTTGCCGCTGCATCCAGGGCTTCATCTAAAATTTTCAGCTTGTGATGCTGTTCATAACGTTCGCGCAACCCGTATAAAATCTCAATCGTCTCTTCAACGGACGGTTCACCTACCATCACGGGTTGGAAGCGTCGTTCTAATGCCGCATCCCGTTCAATATGTTTACGATACTCATCTAGGGTTGTCGCCCCGATACATTGGAGTTCGCCTCTGGCTAAAGCCGGTTTCAGGATATTTGCGGCATCAATTGCCCCTTCAGCCGCACCTGCACCAATCAGGGTATGAACCTCGTCAATCACCAAAATTACATTGGCAGCTTGACGAATTTCATCCATGATTTTCTTGAGGCGTTCTTCAAACTCACCCCGATACTTCGTCCCCGCCACCAGTAGCCCGATGTCCAGAGTAACGACGCGCTTTTCTTCTAAGATATCTGGGATATCGTTATTGGCAATTCGCTGCGCCAATCCTTCTGCGATCGCGGTTTTGCCGACCCCTGGTTCCCCTATCAATACAGGGTTATTTTTGGTGCGACGTCCCAAAATTTGGATAACGCGCTCAATTTCTTTAGCGCGTCCCACTACCGGATCAAGTTTACCTTCACCCGCCATTTGGGTCAGATTGCTACCAAATTCATCTAAGGTTGGTGTTTTCGTGCGACCCGAAGATGCGCCACTGGTGACTTCTGCCGTCTCGCCCAGCATCCGGATGACTTGAGTTCTCACTTTGGTCAGGTCTACACCCAAATTTTCCAAAACTCGTGCCGCCACCCCTTCGCCTTCCCGGATCAACCCCAGCAGTAAATGCTCAGTTCCGATATAGTTATGACCCAGTTGGCGGGCTTCCTCGAGTGATAATTCTAACACTCGTTTTGCCCTAGGGGTAAAGGGAATTTCCACAGCGACAAAGCCGGAACCTCTACCAATGATTTTCTCAACTTCAATCCGGGCATCTTTAAGATTGACACCCATCGACTTGAGAACTTTGGCGGCGACGCCAGTTCCCTCCCCGATCAAACCCAGAAGGATTTGCTCCGTGCCGACAAAATTATGCCCCAGGCGACGTGCCTCTTCCTGGGCTAGCATGATCACCTTAATGGCTTTTTCTGTAAAGCGTTCAAACATGGCGTATTTCCATCACCTGTTGCGTGCCCGTGTACGCTGATTCTAGCATAGGAGACTTCTCAGGCTGTCTCCTATACAACAACCTGTCTAAATTAATCTTTAAATTCCTCTCTCTCAGGGGGGAATGAGGGAGCTAAGGTGCAGGGGTGCGGGTGCACAGGGGAGCGGAGGTACGGGGGAGCAAGGGAGCAGGTGAAGATGGGAAATAGCTTTCCCAATCAACAAGTGACAAATGACCAATGACAAATCACCAATCACACATAACTAAAGAGTTGCCAACCCTGACGGGTTAAGCGGGAGACGATTTGCTCATAGCGTTCTTGCAGGGTTTGCTCAAATTCCGGCTTTTGTAAACCCTTGCGCCACAAAATTAGGGCATCTTCACCCGTATCTTGGTAATATCCTCGGCGTCGTCCGGCTGGAATAAAATCAAACTTTTGGTAGAGAGACAGGGCAGCGTGATTCGAGGGTTTGACCTCTAAGGTTGCCCACTCCAACTGACGCTGTTTAGCGTCCTTGAGTAAGGCATACAGTAAAAATTGCCCCAGTCCCTGATGTTGATAGTTTGGATGCACCGCCAAAATCGTAATATGCGCTTCCTCCAGAATTGACCAGTAACAACCTAAACCCACTAAGGCATTCCCTAAAGGGGAGTGCGTGGGTAGATCCTCCCCAAGTGGATTTTGTGGTCTAACAACGGCTGAATGGCAACCCCCTGGGCGCTTATCCCAGGGGTTGTGTGCTTCTAAAACCAGTATTTGACTATTCGGGCTATTTAACTCTCGTTCGTAGCCCGATCGCGTCCACAGCCCGCCAAAACATACAAGATCGAGATCAACAGCCGCACTCAGTTGTGCTGTGGTTAGCGGCTTTAGTTCTAAGACAGTCACAGCACTCAATTGTACACTAATTGACGTACGCTTTTGGTGTACCTGCCCATATCCATTTCAAGATGATAACGACATTATGCTATTGATTGACTCCACTCAGGTGCAAAACTCTGGACAGCGATATCTTCGATCATCCCATTTCCATGGCGATGAGCGCTCCCCCAATCAGGAACTGTTGCCGCTTACAGCCACTGTTAACAGCCAAGACTGCCTGGAAATTGGTGGCTGTGATGTTAAAGGTTTAGTTGAGGAGTTTGGTTCTCCCCTTTATATTCTAGATGAAGTCACCCTAAGAACAGCTTGCCGCCAATATAGGGATGCCTTTGCCCGTTACTATCCCGGAGATACCTTAGTGCTGTATGCTTCAAAAGCCTGGAATTGTTTAGCGGTTTGTGCGATCGCGGCATCGGAAGGTTTGGGGATTGATGTCGTATCTGGAGGTGAACTCTACACCGCACTAGAAGCTGGGGTAAAAGCCGATAAGCTGTATTTCCACGGCAATAACAAGTCTATCGCTGAACTCCAACTCGCCATTGAGAGCCAATGTACCATTGTTGTCGATAACCGCTTGGAGTTAGAAACTCTGGCGGATTTGGCACAGAAAGCCTCTGGGAACGCTAAGGTTCGGATCATGATTCGGATCACACCTGGGATCGAGTGTCACACCCATGAATACATTCGCACCGGTCACCTGGATAGCAAGTTCGGTTTTGATCCCCACAGTCTAGATGAGGTTTTTGCCTTCATTAGCCACCATCCTATCCTCGACTGCATTGGTTTACATGCTCACATCGGGTCACAAATTTTTGAGAGTCAACCCCACAAAGATCTCGGGGCGGTTTTGGTTGATTATCTCCAGAAAGCCTCTGTGTTCAATCTATCCATTCAAGAACTCAATGTCGGTGGCGGTTTAGGAATTCGCTATACCGAAGACGATGATCCCCCCAGGATTGATAATTGGGTCAAGGGGGTTTGTGAAGCTGTGGTTAATGCCTGTAAGCAGCAGCAGTTGCCCTTACCCCGGCTATTATCCGAACCGGGGCGATCAATTATTGGACCCGCTTGTGTGACGGCGTATACCATTGGCAGTCGCAAGGTCATCCCCCAAATGCGAACCTACATAGCCGTCGATGGGGGGATGTCCGATAACCCACGTCCGATTACTTATCAATCGGTTTATCGTCCGGTGGTTGCCAATCGCATGTCAGCACCAATAACCGAAACTGTCACAATTGCGGGTAAACATTGTGAATCCGGGGATATATTACTCAAAGATGCCCAATTACCCGAAACCCAACCTGGGGATTTGCTCGTCGTCATGGGAACTGGAGCATACAATTACAGCATGGCATCTAACTACAATCGTGTACCTCGACCTGCAGGGGTGTTAGTTAAGGATGGAACGGCTGAATTAATTTTGCAGCGAGAAACCTATCAAGACTTAATCCGCATGGATCATTTACCGAAACGACTTGTATCCCAGGATAAGGGATGAGGAATGGGGGAGCATGTAGAGACGTAGCATGCTACGTCTGGAAGCTGGGGAAGCATGTAGAGACGTAGCATGATGCTACGTCTGGGAGCTGGGGAAGCCAAGGACGAATGACAAATGACGAATCTGTCGCAACTCCCCTGCTAATCTCGTTACAATCAAGCCAGAGTCAAGCTCTCAGTTGCTAAACGTTTAATTAAGTTCAATGCCTGCGTCGTCGTCGGGTTATTTTCCTGACTCTGGCTGGGTTCAATCTTTATTGCTGCACAGCGTTGATGTCGGATTGGTTCTAGCCCTCACCTATATGGTTCTCCTCATTATCGGGGAGCGTCGTACTTTGTGGATGGTTCGAGGGCTAATCGTCTTGATGCTAGCGGCAGCGGTCAGTAATCGACTAGGATTGACCCTGTTGAGTTTTGTGTTAGAAAAATTGGTGGTTGGTTCGGCTGTGGCGATGGCTGTCATCTTTCAGTCAGAATTTCGCCGCTTTCTCGAACAAGTCGGGCGGGGAGAAATTAGGCAGTTGTTTCAATCCCAACGCCGCCCTATGCCTAAACCAGATAGTGTGATTGATGAAATTGTCGATGCGGTTAAAGAATTATCTCAAAATCGGATTGGCGCATTGATGATTATGGAGACCAATGGAACCATTGATGAGCGAGATTTTTCTGTACCAGGGGTACAGTTGAATGCTGAATTGTCTAAAGAACTGCTGCAAACTATCTTTCAGACGACGACGTTACTCCATGATGGGGCAGTATTGATTCGGGGGTCTCGCGTAGCTGCAGCAGGTGTGATTTTACCCCTATCCGAGCGAACTGCCTCACGACAGCTTGGCACGCGCCATCGAGCCGCGATGGGAATTACTGAGCGGGTGGAAAATTGCCTTTGTATTGTTGTATCCGAGGAGACGGGTTCTATTTCATTGGCGGAACGGGGCGGACTCAACCGACCTTTAACCAGTAGTAAACTCAAAGAACTGTTAGAGGATCGATTTTCGACAGCGGTTGACCGTGAGGCAGTTCCCCCCGGCTTACGCAGTTTAGGTCGCCAAGTTAAGTCTCAGGGATGGCTAATCATTTCCCGCTTTCTCCGTCTGCCGTCCTCTACTTCTCGTAATAAGAAATGACTATTATTTAGACAATTATTATGCAAACGATACTAAAAGAATTACCAAGCGACCTCGACCAGGAACGTCTACCCAAACATGTAGCAGTGATTATGGATGGTAATGGTCGTTGGGCAAAACGCCGAGGTATTCCTCGGATTATGGGTCATCGCCGAGGAGTAGATGCCTTAAAACGGTTGTTGCGCTGTTGTGATGATTGGGGAATTCAAGCCTTAACCGCTTATGCCTTTTCCACAGAAAACTGGGGGCGTCCTATCGAAGAAGTGGAATTTTTAATGACACTGTTTGAGCGGGTATTGATGCGAGAACTCCAAGAGATGATGGAGGAGAATGTACGCATTCAGTTTGTGGGGAATTTAACGGCATTACCGCAATCCCTGCAAGACCAAATTGAACGGGCGATGACCCAAACTGAAAATAATACCGGGATTCAGTTTACTGTGGCGACCAATTACGGTGGACGTGAAGAGATTTTACAGGCTTGTCGGGCAATTGCTACTCAGGTTCAGCACGGTCAGATTCAACCGGAGGAGATTGACGAAGCGCTGTTTTCTCGCCATCTTTATACTGCCAATATTGGTGATCCAGATTTGCTGATTCGCACGAGTGGAGAGATGCGTTTGTCAAATTTTCTCCTCTGGCAAATGGCTTATGCTGAATTTTATACGACAAACACGTTTTGGCCCGATTTTGACCGAGAAGCGTTTCATCAAGCTTTAATTGCTTATCAGAAACGAGATCGGCGATTTGGTAAATTGTAGAGACGTAGCCTGCTACGTCTCTACAATCTATGGGTCGTTCATGGACCAGAGAAAACCGCTGCTTCTACATCTTCACGACTTAGGGAATACTTGAAAGAGCGCAAAATGTCACGTCGTCCTTCTGCTGCATTAATGTAACGCACGGCTAATTCCTCAACTTCTAGACAGAGTTCGGCTTTCCAAGTTGGTCGTTCCACACGCCAGCAATTGAGTTCATTGTTATCTTGTTGACATCCTTGTGAACGGAGCCAATTTTCGATTTCAGGAAGGGGATGGTTATAGAGGGGCGTGTCAGAGGAAGGAAGTACCATAGACGTTTTTATAGATTGAGAGATGGAACAACAACAGGGCTTGACGGTGAATTAGATGGGGAGATATGTTGGTTAGGAGGGGGAGATAGAGGGATTGGTTGTAATTGAGTTATCGGTGGAGTGGTGACTCGACTGGATAGAGATATCCCAGAAACTTGAAAAGCATTGTCTCCTCGGGTTAACCCAATCACAATTGCCAGGAGCAAGCATCCCACGAAGGTTATGCCTAAAATAAATAGGGCAAATAACTCGCCAGGGGAGAGAGGACGGTCAGTGGGGTCAAGGTAGGCAGAGGATGAGTGATCCACTCGCGATCGCACGACGGGACGGTTCAATCCGGGTGGAGGTTGAATGACGTTGACGCGAGAATAGCCAATAGTTTGATCATACAGGATTCGCCGTTCTGGATTACTCAGAGTCCCATAAGCTTCATTGAGCTGTTGGAACTTAGTCTTTGCCGTTGCTTTTGGTAAGTCGGTGGTATCGGGGTGGTAACGTTTACTCAGTTCCCGATAGGCACGACGGATATCTAGAGCAGATGCACTGGGGTGTACCCCCAGAATCCCATAATAGGTTATGGGTTGTAGCTGTTTGCTCGTCCTAGTCTTCTGTTTTACCCAGTCTTGAGCCATCCTAGCTGGTATAACAAACGGTTTTTAACATTTTACGCGATCGCTCTGGCTTGGTGAGCAGATGGGGGAGTTTGGTTTCGTCGTAGGGGCTGGGCGGGTTTATTGAATTGAGGGGTTTCTGGCAACAGGTAATAGTAAAACCCGCCCCTACGAGTTAATTTGTTTTTTTCTGTATCTTGGCTGAATTGTCAAATAAAGTGGTAATCACACCAATAGGCAAGCCAGAGCGATCGCCCTTTCTACTTCTCTTATCTGAAAGGTTTGATGTAGAGGTTATAGGCAGGCACATTTTCCCATTGTAAAACTATACCATAAAATCCGGCGATTAGCTTCGCGCTTTACCGAAGGCAATCGCACCGTAGTTTGTAGTTCTTAGTTCTTATACCAAGTTGCATTCAAAGATATAACTTTCTTTCCCCCTGCTTCCCCTGCTTCCCCTGCCTCCCCTGCTTTTCCTATCTACTATGTTTTGGTCAGGGCGGGTTTATTGAATTGAGGGGTTTCTGGCAACAGGTAATAGTAAAACCCGCCCCTACGAGTCAATTTGTTTTTTCTGTATCTTGGCTGAATTGTCAAATAAAGCGGTAATCAAACCAAGAGGCAAGTTGTGCGATCGCGCTTTCTACTGTCCTTATCTGAAATGCTTGATGTAGAGGTTATAGGCAGGCACATTTTCCCATTGTAAAACTATACCATAAAATCCTGCGATCGCCTGCTGAAACTGCAATTTTGTGAAGGGTGATCAGAAATATAGGAGAAATGGGTACACTTAGTTTAATCTGCGCTAGTCGCACGAAAGCCTTCCCCCAGTCAGCAGGTTGTCATTAATGAATACCGTTTTAGTTGTTGAAGATTCTCTCAGCCAGCGGGAATGCGTTTCTCAGCAGTTAACGTGGAGTGGGTGGAATGTCATTCAAGCCAGTGATGGTGTAGAAGCACTCCGGCAAATTCAGAACAATTCTCCCGATTTAGTGCTATTAGATCTGATCATTCCCCGGATTGACGGCTATAGGGTTTGTCGTCTAATCAAGGCAAATCCCCACACCCAGAATATTCCTGTAGTTCTTCTAACCGGCAAAGGACAGCATTTAGCCCTTTCCTACGGTATCAAACATGCCGAAGCCTATGTCGGTAAACCTTGGCAACCGAGAGAACTGTTGGATACCCTGAAACGAGTATTGCTCGATACGAAAAAAGAACCGCAAACGGCTTCTGCTCATGCTTGGACAGACTATGGTATTCTAATTTTCAAGATAATTCAACTCTATGAATGTCGCGTCCAACCGTGGACAGAGTATGGTTCCGAAATTATTAAACTCTATGAAAAGGCTTTGGCGGCTTTCAAGCAAGCCTTGATAATTGAACCGGAACACCTCCTCGCCAATCATTACCGCTTAATGGCTGAAAAAAACTGGGATAGTTTACAGGAAAAACTAGAACAATCTCAACCCTGTAAACTTTGTCAGTATTATCATGGCACAGATGGAATTAACTGTGCCGTCCATCCCTGGAGACGCCCTGGAGAATTTTGCCTAGATTGGGAATTAAGTTAGTCGTAGTTTGTAGTAGGCACTAAAGTGCCTTAATGCTTTACTTTTAAGCACTTTAGTGCTTACTACGGACAGGGAGCGTTAAAAAAAATAATCATATCACGGGCAATAACTGACAACGACCCGCCCTGCTCCCCTAAACTGCTGATAATAAGTTTGACTAACTTTATCCCCCTGCTCCGAAAGCCGATCAATCCCAATACCATTACGACCTTGTTCTTTCCCCGAACTGTGAATATAATAGCCATCACCTAAAAAAAGACCCAGATGATTAATTTTCTCAGGTGTGCCAAAGAAAACCAAATCACCCGCATCTAATTCCACCAAAGGAATCGATTGAGTAAACTCCTGCTGCTGATAGGAATCTCTCGGTAACCAAATTCCCGACGCCGCAAACGCTGTTTGCATCAATCCTGAACAATCGTAATTAGGTCCAACGGTCCCCCCCCAGAGGTAATAATTAGACTGTTGCATCGCGTTCTTCGTAAACGCAATAACCGCCGGAAGTCGTTCTTGGATTTGAGTGCGCGAGAGTGCGATCGCGTGATAGGGTTGAGGGGCGATTTCCAGTTGAGTGATATCTTCAACTCGTAACCAGGCTCCATACCCATCCTCACATAGCCGCACCTGTATAGCCTGCTCCCTCGCTGTGGATAATACCGATTGCAAATACCGTCCAGCCGCCGCTTGAGTCGCTAAACTAGCACAAGTGGGAGAATCATAAAGGTCTAAATTAACACGGCAACGGTACTCACCATGTTTTAATTCAGCTAAACCGCCAGGAGCCTCGCGCCGTACCGCGCTTGTCGGCGTCGAGAGGAATGGCGGGAGAATTTGTGGGG